>JAHDII010000148.1 GCA_020630895.1 Saprospiraceae bacterium | reverse complement strand
ATACCATCTATTCCTGTAAAAGTAACATAAGCAGCAAACAAAGCTAAAGCTGTTAAAGCTGCAGAAGCAATAGCAAATCCTTTACCTGTTGCAGCAGTCGTATTTCCTACAGAATCTAAAATATCAGTACGTTCACGAACTTCATCAGGTAATTCGCTCATTTCAGCAATACCTCCTGCATTATCAGCAATAGGACCAAAAGCATCAATAGCTAATTGCATAGCAGTAGTTGCCATCATGGCAGAAGCAGCAATAGCAACACCATAAAATCCAGCAAAAGCATAAGCTCCCCAAATAGCTGCAGCAAATAAAATAATAGGAGCTGCAGTAGAAACCATTCCTGTAGATAAACCAGCAATAATATTAGTAGCGGCACCTGTAGCAGATTTTTGAACAATATCATCAACAGGTTTTTTACCTAATCCTGTATAGTATTCCGTAATCCAAGAAATTAAACCTCCTACAATTAAACCAATAACAACTGCGCCAAATACATCCATATTAGAAACAGTCGTTATTACATTTCCTTCCGCTTCAAAGAAGCTCATTTGCATTTCAGCAGGTAACATCCATCTAATAACGAAGAATGAAGAAATACCTGTAATAATAATTGATGCCCAGTTTCCTCTATTTAAAGCTGCTTGAACTTCAGCTTCTTTAGCACCATCTTTTGCTGTTACTAAAAGAGTTCCTATAATAGAAAAAATAATACCTAATCCAGCAATTAATACAGGCAATAAAATAGGTCCCATTCCTCCAAACTGATCTCCTTCTATATTTCCCCCCATATCGCGAATCACATAATTTCCTAAAACCATTGCCGCTAGTACTGTTGCTACATAAGAACCAAATAAATCAGCTCCCATACCTGCAACATCTCCTACATTATCTCCTACATTATCCGCAATTGTAGCAGGATTACGAGGATCATCTTCAGGAATTCCTGCTTCTACTTTTCCTACTAAGTCTGCTCCTACATCTGCTGCTTTAGTATAAATACCTCCCCCTACACGAGCAAATAATGCAATAGATTCAGCTCCTAAAGAGAAACCTGCTAAAGTTTCTAATAATATCGTCATCATTTCTGTAGAAGTACGAGTTTTTCCTGCAAATTCAGCTGCTTCAAAACTACCTCCCATAAACCATAAAAATAATAAAGCTAATAAAGCACTTAATCCAAAAACAGCTAAACCAGCAACACCTAATCCCATTACTGTACCTCCTCTAAAAGAAACTTGTAATGCTTTGGCAATTCCTGTACGAGCGGCTTGAGTCGTTCTTACATTTGCTTTAGTCGCTACTTTCATTCCTATATATCCTGCTAGAGCAGAAAAAGTAGCACCAATTAAAAATGCAATTACAATAAACCAGTGAGTAGTATCTACTGCCATTGATAATCCAAATAATGCAACACCTGCAATAGCAGCAAAAATCATTAGCATTCTATATTCTGCTTTAAGAAATGACATTGCTCCTTCAGAAATATGAGTAGCAATACCACTCATTTTTTCATTTCCACTATCTTGTTTAGCTACCCATGAATTGAGGTAAGCCATATATAATAATCCGATAAGACCAAAAATTGGTAAAATATAAATCAGACTTTCCATAAATTTTATTGGTTTTAATATGAAAGAATCCTATTCAAATAATAGGTTTGTAAAATTCGACCGCAAAAATACACCTTTTTTGATTTCTAACAAGTTATGAGCCTTATTTTGATGGTAAAACTAATGTAGTTATGATGGGGTTGTGGTCTGAAGCACTAGATTTAGGAATCTTTGTAGAATTTATAGTAATATTTTTAGAGGTTAAGATGTAATCTATTTTTAAAAAAGGAATATTACCATTATAAGTAAAACCTGTTCCTTTTCCTTTTTTTATAAATGTATCATTTAAGTTTTTAGATAACACTTGATAGGTATAAGATTGGGGAGGATCATTAAAATCACCACAAATAATAATAGGTTTTGAAATACGCTGTGTGTGTTTTTTTATGGCAATAGCTTGTTGTGCTCGAATAGCTGCTGCTCGTTTTACTCTGCCTAAAATATTTTTAGTGGTTTTCCATGTTTCTTTTTCTTTGAGATCATTTAATTCTGGTTTATCAGATAGTTCATTTACTTGGGTAGTAATTCTATTAGAATGAAGGTGTAAATTATAAATTCTTATTTCTTGATTATTAATATTTAAATCCACCCAAGATGCTCCATTAGTAGTATTTATTTTTTCTAAGCCCAAATCACCTTTATCAATAATAGAATATTTGGATAAAATAACTCTTCCATACTTATAATAGTAATGAGGATAAATTTTTAGTAGAGGTTCAAACCGTTTATTCTTAATATACAATTCTTGAAAACAAATAATATCAGGATTTATATTTTTAATTTCTTCTATTAATTTTAAATATCCGTCTTTCTTTTGTCCTCCTCCTTGAGCATTGTAAGACATAATAGATATACCTGAAGAAGAGGAATGAGATTTAAAAGGATGTCCCCAAAAAGTATTAATATTATCCCAACACATAATAAGACATATTAATGATAATATAGCATACCATTTTTTAAGGAATAGCCAAAAAATAATAAAGAGAAAATTAAATATAATAAGAATAGGAAACGCCATTCCTAAAAATATAAAAGGCCAAAAGCTAGAAGGTTGGAAAAAGGGAGCAGCATAACCTAACCCTGTAATAATAATACATAAAAAATTAAACCATAGCATTATTGTTCTCAAACATCCAGGTCTTTCCTTGGGCATATTATTAATCTAAAATATTACGATAATCATTTAATATCTTTTTTTCTTCTTCGGTGAGGCTATCCATTCCATGACGTTTAATTTTTTCTAAAATAGCATCTACTCGCTGTTGGATATTTTCTTCATCAGATTGTCGATGTGGTTTTTGATTTCTTTTCTTTTTAATTTTTTCTTTATTAGTATAGGCTACCGAGGGTTTAGGTCTCCTTGTTCTTTTAGCTTGTCCTATCCCTCTAAATAAAGATGCAATACTATCAAATACACGATTAAACGGTTCACTTAAATCTGTACCTCGTTGAAGTAAAATTACAAATAGCCAACCCATAAACACACCTCCTAAATGTGCAACATGTCCTCCAGAATTTACCATTCCAGATGCACCAATAATATCTAAAAATATTAAAGTTAAAACAACATATTTCAATTTAACAGGACCAATAAATAGTAAATGCAATCGATAATCAGGGGCAGTCATTCCTGCTACCATAACAATCGCCATAACCGCTGCAGAAGCACCAAGAGCAAAAGGAGCATAAAAAGCTCCAAATAAAGATGTAACATAATAAAAAAGGAATCCCATAATTCCACCTAATATATATATGGGTAGAATTCTATGATCTCCTAGTAAATCACCTGTAATTCTTCCAAACCAATAGAGAAATAGCATATTCCATAGAAGATGCCAAAACTCAATATGCAAAAACATATGAGTAATGATAGCCCACGGATGAGTAATCATGTGCCACCCTTTAGATGAAACACTTAAAAATTCCCAAGAAGTAGTAAAAAAACTAGAACCAAATCCAAAAAATATTCCAATGATGTTAATAATAACGAATACAAAACAATTAATAATGATAATACGAGTTATCGTATGTCCCATTTTAAAAGAAAGTGATACATCGTCCCAAAGTGATTTAAACATCTTTTAATTATAAATTGTAAAAATAAATAAATATCAAATTTAATAAATATTAATTCCAGCGATATGTATCGTCATTTTTTCTCCAATACATCACCATTAAAAATCCAAATATAGCTCCTCCTATATGTGCAAAGTGTGCTATTCCTCCTCCAAAAATAGAAAATCCAGTTAAACCTGAAAATAGATCCAATGCTAATAATCCTGGAATAAAATACTTTGCTTTTATAGGAACAGGAAAAAAGATTAAAGCCAATTTAGCATTAGGAAACATCATCCCAAAACCAACCAAAATACCATATAATGCTCCAGAAGCTCCCAACACAGGACCATTAACATAAGCTAATGGAAGACTATGTAATACATACATTTCTAAAGCCATTACTAACATATGAACAATCATCGCCCCAAAACCACAAATAAAATAAAAACTTAAAAACTTTTTAGCTCCCCATATAGATTCCAAAGCAGAACCAAACATATATATCCCTAACATATTAAATAGTAAATGTATAGACATCCAACCACCTTTTACATCTTCAGCATGCATAAACATATGGCTAAGGATTTGAAATGGCTGAAAATATTCTGATGTAGGGAAATATAAAGCTAAAGCATATCTTCCATTATCCCATAGTGTATCACCATTCAACATTCCTGGTCCTAGAAATACCATACTTGCAATGTAAACAAGTACATTAATAATAATAAGATGTTTTACTGTTTCTGTTATTTTAATCATATATTTTTTCTTTATAAATGCACAAAAGTGTTTATTGGTTGACGAAACTTTATATTAAGATTTGGTTTAACATGATTTTTCTTTACTTTTGTGCTATTACGAATAAATCATTCAATGACTGCTACACTTACTTATACTGCTGTTTTAGCGTTGATTCTTGTTGGTAGAAAATTATTTATAGCTACACAACAAAATTAATTGGGTTTTTGATACATTTTAAATTTTGCAATTCCTATTCTTTGTAGGAAATGACAAAATGATACTCTTAATACGCCCAAACCATATTTAGTACTTCGTACTAAATTAATAGATGATGCTTCTTCAAAATATTTGGTCGGACAAGTAACTTCTGCTATAGAATATTTAGCATATATAATTTGAGATAACATTTCATTATCAAAAACAAAATCATCCGAATTAGAATTAAAATTAATGTTTTCTAATACTTCTTTACTAAATGCTCGGTAGCCTGTATGATATTCTGATAATTTATAATTGACTAATAAATTTTGAGTAAATGTAAGAAACCGGTTAGCAATATACTTATACAAAGGCATCCCCCCTTTTAATGCTCCAATTCCCAAAATTCTAGATCCTAGAACAACAGGATATAACTCATCCCCTATAATATTAACCATAGCAGGAATTAGTTTAGGAGTATATTGATAGTCTGGATGCAACATGATAACAATATCTCCTTTTAACTCTAAAGCCTTGTTATATAATGTTTTTTGATTCCCTCCATATCCCTTATTCACTTCATGTCGAATACAATGTTGAATGCCTATTTTTTTTGCTACTTCAATCGTATTATCATTACTAGCATCATCACACAAAATAACTTCATCTACAATATCAAATGGAATTTCATTATACGTTTGTTCTAATGTGAGTGCAGCATTATATGCTGGAAGTACAGCGATAACCTTTTTACCTTTATACATTTGATGTGTTGCTATAATATTTATTAAAAATTCAAAATTAAGGTAGAATATTTACTTTTTTACTTTTTGACACAGATTTAGAACTATATTTTATCCATAATTTATTATCTAATTGAAATGTAGTATCATTTTCAAAAACATGAACTAAACTAACTTCTCCTTCTTTTATCTCTCTAATATCGTTAATAGTATTCTGATTATACGTTCGCATTTTATTTTGAGTATCAACACATAAAAGAGTACTAGAAGGAGATAACCATTTTTCTTCAATGGGTTTACTCTTAGAAATATTTTCAAATTGATTGCCCCACTGAAATGAATGAATAGGAATTTCAATATTATATCTTTTCCCATCTAAATTTTCAAAGGAAATAACAGCTTCTCTCTTTTTTAAAGGAAAAGAAGAAATATGATAATAAACACCCTTTTGAGCAAAAAATTTCTTTTCCAAAGCAACCTTATTCAAATAAATGGGCTTATCTAAGAAGTAAGGTCTTTTATTTTGATCATTGGCAATATAAAATTGTGCCTCACATTTAAGGGTATTATCTTTTTCATTGTATTGAAGTTGAAAATCTCCATAAATATTTTCATCAGGAGAATAATCTCCTACACTAGAGGGCACACATTGAATAAAAATCAATAAAAAAAAAGTACAAAAAAATAAAAATATTCGTTTATTATTCATGAATTTATAAAATATTAATTCAAAATAAAGATTTATATCCATTAGAAGATGATTCTAATTGAATATTTAATAACAAAAGCGTAAATTTGCGGACTTATGATGAAAAAACTAGCATTTATATTACAAATTGGATTCATTTTTAGTTTGACTTCTTGTAAGTCAGAATATGATTTGGCTATAAAAGATGGATCAGCAGAAGAACGTCTAGCTTTAGCGATGAAGTATTTAGAAGAAGAACAATGTTTTAAAGCACAATCTTTGTTTGAAAGTGTTATTGGGGCTTATAGAGGAAAACCTGAACAAGAAGATATTTATTATCATTATGCTGAATCACAATATTGCCAAGAAAATTATATTAATTCAGCACACTATTTTCAAGATTTTTCATCTACCTATCCTAATAGTGAAAGAAGAATTGAATCCGATTATATGATAGCCATGTCATATTATATGATGTCTCCTATATATAGATTGGATCAAACATATACCGAAAAGGCAGTGAATGAATTTCAATTATTCATTAATATGCATCCTACTAGCGAAAAAGTAGCTGAGTGTAATCGTTTGATAGATGAGTGTAGGGCTAAAATGGAACAAAAAGCTTTTGAAGAAGGTAATTTGTATTATGATTTAAAACAATATGAAGCTGCTACATTTTCTTTTCAAAATTTATTAGCTAATTTCCCTGAAACACCTAATGGAGAAAGAGTAAGATATTTAATTACCAAAGCTTCTTATAAATGGGCAGATAATAGTGTGGCTTTTAAGCAAGAAGAGAGATATGAATCTACCGTAAAAAATGCAGAAAGATTTTTAGCTAGACATTCGTCTAGTCCTTATATAAAAGAAGTAAAATCTATTTTAGAAGATTCTAATAATAAATTAAACGAGATTAGTAATGAGAGATGATATTAAAGGAAAAGCTCAAGGAATTGAGCCTAGTGCAAAAGCAAGAAATGTTCAAGAAATAGCAGATAAAGCTGAAAATATTTATGAAGCATTAGCTGTAATTTCTCATAGAGCTAAGCAAATATCAGTTCAATTGAAGAGAGAACTTCAAGGAAAATTAGAAGAATTTTCTCCAGCAGTGGATAACCTTGAAGAAGTCAATGAGAATAAAGAACAAATAGAAATTTCTAAATTCTATGAACGTCTTCCCAATCCAGGAACAATTGCAATGAATGAATTCTTAGATGGGGAACTTCAATTTAGAAAAAAAGATAAACCAAATCAATAAAAAAATTAGGAGTACTGAATTCAGTACTCCTAATTTTTCTTTCATAGAATAATGGCAAATAAAAATATCTCCTTAAAAGGGAAAAAGATACTCCTAGCAATTACAGGTAGTATTGCTGCATATAAAACAGCCATTTTAACGCGTTTATTGATCAAAAATGGAGCAGAAGTTAGAATTGTTATGACTCAAGCTGCTACTGATTTCATTACTCCATTAACTTTGTCTACCCTATCTAAACATCCTATATATACTGATGTAAGTGCTGGCGAAAGTTGGAATAATCATGTAGAAATTGGATTATGGGCAGATGTA
>JAHDII010000147.1 GCA_020630895.1 Saprospiraceae bacterium | reverse complement strand
AAAAATAAAAGAAGAACATCATATTTTTAATCCATTCTTTTTTCAATTTGCGAATACAGAAGGAAATTCTAAAACTGCTAGAGAATTAATGGCAGAAAAAATGAATGATAATTTTATTCAATTTGATGATTGTGTTTTTATTCATGATATTATAAAAAATAATTTTTCAGCAATAAATCCTTCTGAAATATTAAAATTTCCGGATTGTTATTCTGAAAAAGAAATTCAAGAATTTCTTAAAAGCAGAAAAAATAAATCATATAAAATAATTCCCGCATCAGGTGTTGGAATTATGAAAAAATCTTTTGGAAATAGAGGAATAATTAGCGAATTAAAAGAATTAGAAACAAAAAATAATTTTTCTACTCCCTTAGAAAATTTATTCAATTCAAAATATTCATCATCAAATAATAAAACAAAAAATACTATTTATGCTCCTGTTTTATTAAGTCATGCACAAGCAGAAATTTGTAGGAATACTCAAGAAGATATCTCAATAGTTATTGGTCCTCCAGGAACAGGCAAATCATTTACCATTGCAGCTATTGCTTGTGATGCCGTGGCACAAGGTAAAACGGTTTTAATTACATCTAAAAAAAATCAAGCGGTTGATGTAATAGCAAATAAACTAGAGCAAGATATGCAACTTCCTGAAATATTAGTACGTGCAGGAAGAAGAGATTATTTAAAAAAATTAAAAAATAATATTGAAACATTATTGAATTTTAATACCAAACATTTTTCTTCTTTAGATGAAAAAAATATTCAAAAGAAAATCCAAACTATCAATACAAAAATTATATCAATTGAAAAACAAATTATTAAAAGAGAACAATATGAATTAGATAAAGGGAATTTTTTATTAAATAAAAAAATGTGGTTTTATAATTTTAGAAAAAAATTACTAAAAATAGAAATTAAAAAATCTATTAAAATTGAAAAAATCTATAAACAATATTATAATGCGTTACATTCAAGAGATGTTTTGATCGCTCAAAAATTGAAACATAAAATTAATTTTTCCAAACAAAAACTTATTGATTTTTATTATGATGGGGTGAAAAAATTATTAAAATCACTTAAAGCTAGAACAGGAACTAAAAGAAAAGAATTATTTGATGATATTGATTTGAAAAAAATATTAAGAGCTTTTCCTGTTTGGTTGGTCAATTTTCAAGATGTTCACAAAGTATTACCTTTAGAAAAAGAATTGTTTGATTTAGTCATTATTGACGAAGCGACTCAATGCGATATTAGTAGTGCTTTGCCTGTTTTACAAAGAGGTAAAAAAATAGTAATTGTTGGAGATCCTAAACAATTGCGACATATTTCTTTTTTATCTCGTAATGAACAATATTCTTTACAACAAAAATTAATAACGGATAATATAGAAGATGATGTATTGAATTATAGAGAACATTCCATTTTAGATATTGCTCTTGAAAAAGTACAATCTTCGTCACAAGTACAAATGTTGAATGAACATTTTAGAAGTGAACCAGATATTATTCGTTTTAGTAATGAACATTTTTATAATAATTCTTTAAATGTAATGAACTCTACACCTATTACAGATCAAAATAAAAATGTATGGGTTTATTTTATAAATGGAAAAAGAGAAAAAAGCGGAAAAAATAAAATAGAAGCAGAACAAATTATTGAAAAAATAAAGCAAATTATTCAAGAAGAGCAACAAGACAACAATAAAATTTCATCAATAGGAATATTATCTCCCTTTAGAACACAAGTAGAATTTTTAAAACAGCAAATCAATGAACATTTTGATTTATTGGACATAGAAAAACATCGTATTTTAATTGGAACGCCACATTCTTTTCAAGGAGAAGAAAGAGATATTATGTTTTTATCTTTTACCATAGATAATGAAACACCTCGTCAAGCTATTGGATATATCAATAAAACAGATGTTTTTAATGTAGCTATTACAAGAGCTAAACAAAAGCAGCATATTTTTATTTCTTGTGATATTCAACATTTGAATCCAAAAGATTTATTATCTTTATACATCACGAATGTTTCAAGAGATACAACCAAAACGCCATCTTATACATCTATAATATTAGATGAGTTTCTTTTAGAAATAGAAAAAGAATTGAAAAAATTGGGAATAACACATATTTTAAAAAACCACAAAGTAGCAGGTTTAGAAATGGATGTGATTATTACTCATAATGGAAAAACAAAAGTAATTGATTTAATTGGTTATCCTGGAGCTTTTGAAAAGGCTTATCAATTAGAACAATATCGTTTATTATATAGAACAGGACTTGAAATTTTTCCCCTTTCTTTTATCAGTTGGCAATTGGAAAGAGAGGAAACACAACAAAAATTATTGAATTTTTTAAATAAATAACTCCAGTTTTAACCTTGTTTTAAGAGACTTTTAAGTCTTAATTACTTGTGTTTTACAATATTTTATAAGATTATTGTATTCTATCTGTTAAATAACAGTGAATTTGAATAAGGGAATTAAATTTTTATATTATGGTTACGAATAATCACCACGAAGAAAAAGAGGACGAGAAAAAAAATAAAAGACGAGGTCTTTTAATTGCTTTTTTAGTTCATATTGGAGTATTGATTCTAGCATTAATCCCTTGGATTACGCCAGAACCACCTGAAGTTCCTAAAGAGGTTTATATCGCTTTTGAAGATATTCCACCCCCTCCTCCAGAACCAGAAATAGAAGAAATTCCTTTTGAAGATTCGGGTTCTTCTAATCCAGATGATCCTATTGGTGATACTCAAGACGCTATGGAGCAAGAAGCAGCTCCTGATACACCTGATGAGCCAGATCCAGAACCTACACCTGAGCCTACGCCAGATCCCGTTCCAGATCCTGCTCCAGAAACACCTGCACCAGTAGCAACATCGCCAGAAGAAGCTCCTATATCTGCACCAGAGGTAACAGAGCCTGTAAAACCGACCAAGCCTACACCTCCAACAGATATACCATCTAAACCGACCAAGCCTACCAAACCAACAAGGCCAGGAAGTGGAGCAGATGCAAATACAAGTACAGATTCAGGGAATACCGCAGGAAAACCAGGTACAGCAACAGGGACAGATAATGGTACTTCAGCAGGTGCTGGAGGTTCAGGAGGAAATGATACTGGTACAGGAAGTGGAGATGGAAGTGGGCATGGATTCAATCGTAAAGTAACAGATAGACCTAAGCAATGGGAAATTAAAGCCATTGCTCAAGGAAAAGTAGGAAAAGTATATGTTGATGTTTGTATTAATCAAATGGGAAAAGTCGTTTCTGCTGATGCTAATAAAGGAAAATCAACAATAAAAGATAATACAATTCTTCAAAAAGCAGAATACTTAGCTAAAAAGTATCGTTTTGAAAAAGATTTTAAAGCTCCTACCAAACAATGTTGGTACCTTGTCTTTAATTTCAAAGAAGATAATGGAAATGCTAAAGCAATGCCTGAATCTTATGATACTTTTATTTTTATAGAATAAGAATAAAAATCATAAAATTAAAAAACCGAGTTTGATATATCAAACTCGGTTTTTTAATTTTATGATTTATCAAATGTAATCTTATTATAAAATGGCATAACCTTGTCATGAGTCGATTTTGGTTTAGATTTGATACACTGCTGGAAGAGTATTATTTGAGTTATAATCAATAATTTGGAATAAAGTCTATTATTATAAGTCAAAGTATTATTTTTACTCTTCAAAAAAATAAATAACCATGAATTATAAATTATTAGCTTCTCTCTTTTTCATTATTTTATTTTTTTCTAGTTGTGAAACAAGAATGACTTCTTATACACCTAAAGAAAAAGATATTGATAAACCGAAAAATATTATTTTAATGATAGGAGATGGAATGGGGGTGACTCAGATTACAGCAGGTTTATATACCAATGGGAATCAATTAAATTTAGAGGAATTTCCTATAATAGGCTTACATAAATCTTATGCTTCTAATGATTTAGTGACTGATTCTGCTGCTGGAGCAACTGCTTTTTCTTGTGGTGTAAAAACATATAATGGAGCTATTGGAGTAGATGCTGATACAATGCCTGTAAAAACGATTTTAGAGATGGCTGAAGAACAAGGTTTAGCTACAGGAATGGTTTCTACTTCTACCATTACTCATGCTACTCCTGCTAGTTTCATTTGTCATCAAAAAGTGAGAAAATTACATGAAGCTAATGCCAATGATTTTTTAAAAACCCCTATAGACCTATTTGTAGGAGGAGGAAAAAAATATTTTGAAGAAAGAGAAGATGGTAAAAATATTTCACTAGAATTACGAAATAAAGGATATGTTGTATCTGATTATTTTAAAGAAGATATTAAAAGTATAGAAATGGATCCTTCTTCTCCTTTAGCATTTTATACTGCCTATGAAAACCCTGTTCCTCAAGCAGAAGGAAGAGATTATTTGCCTACAATTTCTGCAAAATCAGTAGAATTCTTACATGAAAGAGGCAAAGAAAAAGGCTTTTTTCTAATGATTGAAGGCTCTCAAATTGATTGGGGAGGTCATGCTAATGAGTCTAATTATATTATTACTGAAATGCATGATTTTGATGAAGCAATTGGAGAAGTTTTAACCTTTGCAAAAAATAATAAAGAAACACTAGTCATTGTTACCGCAGATCATGAAACAGGAGGTTATGCTATTAATAAAGGTTCTACACTAGATAGTTTAGTAACTGCTTTTACAACAGATTATCATACCGCTGATTTAATACCTGTTTTTGCTTATGGTCCTGGAGCAGAAGCTTTTTCGGGAATTTATGAAAACACAGCTATTTTTGATAAAATGAAAGAGGCTTTGGGTTTTGAATAAAATTTAAAATTCTATTCATATTATGAAAATCAAGCAACCATTAGAAGATACAATTTTTAATTGGGAAGGGTGGATTTTTAATTTATTGGCAGGCATTTATTTTTTATTTTTTTCTACAATGGTAAGAGATATATCTATCACTAATTTTAAAGGTGAAGAAGATGTTTTTATGCCTTGGTTTGGTTTTGTATTAATAGCTATATCTATTTTAGAAATATATGCTTTTCCTAAAAAAATGAAATATGTTCATCTAGCAATTCAAGAACGAGGAGGAAATTCTGGTTCTGGATTTTTATTATGGATGTTTCATGCTGTTATTTCTATTTTATTAGTAATGATGGCTTTACAATCTTTTGGTTATGATATTTCTCCTGAGAATGATTCTACTCCTTGGTGGATGATGCTTTTATTATTTGCAACAGTTATTAAAGAACTTTTTTTCTTGTTTTTTATATGGGGAATAGAAGAAAATATATCGAAAAAAAAATATAAACGCCCTAATAAAAAAGAATGGATACTAGATTTAATTTTATTAGCCTATATGTGTATCGCTTATTCTGTTACTTGGGAAACTATTACATATAATACCCCGATGGAAAAAGACAATTTAGTCATGTATATTTTAAATATTGTTGTAGCAAGTATGCTATTTCTAATGTTTTATATGCCTTTACGAATTCCATATCTACTAGAAGAAATGGCAGGAATTAAAACTACTAAAGATGTTTTAATATTTATAAGTTCTATTTTGTTAGTTCTCGTTCCTGTAATAGCAGCACTACCTTAATAAGAATAAGAACTTCAAATTAAGGCATTACTATTTTAAAATAAAGAGTTTTATGCTTCTACCCTTAATCCTTTTAGGAATTTTTCTAAAATAGAATTAAATGTTTTAGGATGTTCCATCATAGGGGCATGACCACATTCTTTTACCCAATGTAATTCTGAATGTTTGATCAATTCATGGAATCTTTCTCCAACAATAGGTGGTGTAACATTATCATTTTCACCCCAGATTAATAAAGTAGGTGCAGAAATTTGATGTAGTTTATCTCCTAAATTATGACGTACAGCAGATTTTGCAGTTTTTACAATTCTAATCGCTTTATTTCTATCACTGATAGTATCAAAAACTTCATCTACTAATTCTTTTGATGCTACTTCTGGATTATAAAATGTATTTTCTGTTTTTTGTTTGATATACTCATAATTTCCTCTTTGAGGAAATCCTGTACCAAATGCACTCTCAAAAAGCCCTGAGCTTCCTGTTAATGTAACAGAATTGATTTTATCTGAATTATCTAAAACATATAAAAGAGCAACATGTCCTCCCAGAGAATTTCCTAAAACATTGACTTTATCAAAGTTTTTATGAGCTACAAATCCTTCAATATGTTCTACTAAAGCAGATACAGAAACTTCTCTAATAGGTAAATCAAAAATAGGTAATAAAGGAACGACAACTTTATATTCTTTTTGAAAATGGTTAATAATTCCTTCAAAATTGCTTAATGCTCCAAATAAACCATGAAGTAACATTAAGACTTCGCCATCTTCAGGACCTATTTCTAAATATTTAAATTTGCCTTCTTCTTTTGTTTCACTTTTCATTGAAATGAATAATTTTTTGCAAAGTTACAATTTTTACCATTTGATACATTGTGTTTTGTCAATTTCCTAAATAGTTTTGTATTAATTTTTAAAAAGAAAGCTTTATAATGACGCTTTTATATTAAAAATTGCAAGTAAGTTGTCTTTTAAATGATTTTTAGCGAAAAAGTAAAAAGAAAAAGTTGTAAAATAGATAATCTTAATCGAAAATGTTCTGAGCTAAATTTAGAAAAATTTATATTAAAATAATCTTTTGGAGTAGGTATTAAATATATTGTTATAATTGATTACTTATCAATATATTACATAATTGTAATAAGTTAAAAAAAATATTTTTTTATATAAAAATGGGTTAATTTCAAGTTAAAAGACTACATTTAATTGAAGAACAAGAACCAAATGGTACATTTTTAGCGTATATATACCAAACTAAATCAGTAACTAAAACAAATACTAAATGACTGCGGGCTCTCTAATATCAGCTGTTATTCAACCTCTTCAACTAAAAGATACGGGTCTTTTTGCTATAGAACGAATGAGTGAATATTGTGTTAGACATTTACCTCTTGTTGACGATCAGCAACTTTTGGGTTTAGTTTCTGAAGATGAAATTATGAATTATGATTTAAATGATACAATAGAATCATTTGGATTACACTTTAACAGACCTTATGTTTCTGGACATCACCATATGTATGAAATTCTTCGTTTAATGGCTGATTTTCGACTTTCAGTTGTTCCTGTTGTTGATAAAGAAGATAAATATATTGGAATCATCACGCAAGAAGATATTTTATCTCAATTAGGGAATATGGGATCTTTCACTGTACCAGGAAGTATTATCGTTTTAGAAATGAATAGAAAAGATTATTCTCTTGCTAGAATTTCTTCTATTATTGAACAAGAAAATGCTGCTGTAATTAGCACTTTTATTACTTCTGATTTAAAATCTTCTCAAGCAGAAGTAACCCTCAAAGTCAATAAAAAAGATATATCAAGAATTGTTGCTTCTCTTGAAAGGTTTGGCTTTGATGTGAGAGCTTCTTTCCATGAATCAGATTATTTAAATGAATCGATTAAAGAACGTTATGAGTCATTAATGTTTTATTTAAACGTTTAATCTTACATTAATTTTCTATAGAAATTTCCTTTTGAAATAAACATTGTTACTTATTTCTGTCTCATTTTTTATGATGAGGTAATAAAGTTGTTTCAAAAAATAAATTATTGCTTCAAAATAAACAATAAAAAAAGCCGTCATCTCTTTTGACAACGGCTTTGAAATAAACGCACTATAAAACCCCGATATTCTTTA
>JAHDII010000146.1 GCA_020630895.1 Saprospiraceae bacterium | reverse complement strand
AAATGAGTATCAATAAAAATAAATATATTGAAGTTTATGTAGATAATCAGGATACCCAGCAATCTTTCAATAAAGTTCGACTAAAAAAATTCCGCCCTTATTCTTCATTACCTCAAAGACTCAATCACCAATATAGATATTGGGCTAAATATAAATTCAAATGTGAAGATGAAGGATATTATTATTTTTACTTTGGAAAGGGACAACACATTACCGTATTTCCTATTAAAGAAAATGCGCGACCTTTAGAAATAGGTGAATTTGTTCCTCGTTCTTATGCCGATGTAAAAACGACTTCCAAATCTGCTAAAATATTTTTTAAAAAGGGAGAAACTGCTACCTTTTTTGTACGAATCTCAAATGAAACTCATTTTCCTCCTAGAGTCAGTTTACATGTTCAAACAGCAGAATCTTTTGAACATAATTGGCTTTTTAAACGATTAGGTTTACAAGCCATTTTCCATGCTGCAATATGGATGATGATTTTTTATATTTTATTTTTATGGATTTCAATACGAGATAGAGCTTATTTATATTATGCTTTGTATATGATTGTTCTATCTCTTACTTTCTTTTTGCATGATCAAATTCATTATCATATTTTTACGGAATTAGCTGAATTTCCAAGAGTGATGTATTTTATCGAGCATAGTTCGGCTTACCTCGCTTTTATTTTGTATTTCTTGTTCATGCAAAAAATGCTCAATACAAAACAATCTATTCCATGGTGGCATAAAATTACTAAATGGTGGATGCTCTTAAAAGTCTTTACATTTCCTTTTTTAATTTATGCTAGTACCTATCTTATACAAGATCATTACCTTATTTATATTATCTTATTAATAGATTTTATCTTATTATTCTTAACGAGTATTCTATTACTATTTAAAAAAGATAAAGTTGCCTTATATTTTTCTATTGGTTCATTATTTTTAGCCATTTGTGGAGCAATTACGATTTTACATTCACAAGCCTATACTAGAGATTTACTAAACTTTCCTTGGGAAGAAAATATGATTCAAATTGGAATATTAGGACAAATTATTATTTTCTCTATGGGTTTAGGTTTTAAAACAAGACGAAATGCCAGTTTAGTTTTTGAACTACAAAAACGCAATGAAGATTTAGTATCTCAACTCAAAACCAAAGTTAATCAGCAAGAAAAAACACTTCGACTTTTTATGCGATATGTCCCAGAACCTGTAGTAGCTAAGGCCCTCAACAAGTCATCGGATTCAGAAGGTTTTTTTGATGGAGAACTGAGATATGTTACAGCAATGTTCTGTGACATTAGAAGTTTTACAAGTATTAGTGAAGAACTAGGACCAAGACAAGTTGTTACATTTTTAAATGAATTTTATTCTGTAATGACTGTTGTCATTAAAAAATATGGTGGCTCTGTGAATCAGTTTATTGGAGATGAAATATTTGCTGTGTTTGGTGCTCCTCTATCTACTTCTAATAATGAACAAAGAGCTGTGTTAGCAGCTTTAGAAATGGTTGAAAAAGCAAAATATCTAAATGAAAAATATCAGCCGGAGTTCAAACATGTTATTCAGATAGGAATAGGAATTAATGCCGGAGAAGTTGTAGCAGGTAATTTAGGTTCTGAAGATAAAATTGGTTATTCTGTTTCTGGAGATACTGTGAATACAGCTAAAAGAATAGAAGGATTAACTAAAGATAAACCCAATTCAATTATTGTGAGTGAACAAGTGTATAGTAAAGTTTCTCCTATTATTCATGCTGAAGCCATGACTCCTGTTAGTGTTAAAGGAAAAAAGAATATCCTTAAAACATATAGAATCCTTAAAAAGAAATAAAAAAAACTGAGCTTCTTTTTACAGAAGCCCAGTAAACAACATAACCATGAAATATTAACCGAATCAATTTTTATATTTACACTTTGAAAATTGCAAGTTATATGCCATCTTTATCCTTAAATATATATTTAACATTATATTAATATTTAATATATATTTTACTTCAAGAAGTGGCAATTGCAATTAGAATTCCTGTTAAGGAAATTAAAACCCAATAGGGTGTCATTTTTTTAATTTTTTTCAACCAGTTTAATGTAAAAATATTTTTTCTCATAGCTCATATATTTAATAAAATAATAATATTCTCACTTTTTATTTACCCCTTGAACAACAACACTAAATACATATTTATTTTTTCAAATTATATTTATTCTAATATCAATTTCTATGCCAAATATTAAAAAAATTTATATTTATCCTTTTATTTTAACAACAATTTTAGCTAGCTATATTATAACTTTCTCTTCTTGTAAACAAGAACAACATTTATCAATTTATGACATTCAAAAACAAGTTATAGAAGATAGTGCAATGGTAGTTACTGCTCATCCTCTAGCTACTAAGGCAGGCATTGAAATTCTAAAACAAGGAGGAAATGCAATCGATGCAGCCATTGCTGTTCAATTTGCTTTAACTGTTGTTTATCCTCGAGCAGGAAATATTGGAGGTGGCGGTTTTATGATTTATCGTAGTAAAGACAATGAAGTTAATACATTAGATTTTAGAGAAAAAGCTCCTTTAAGTGCTTCAAAAAATATGTATTTAGATTCTTTAGGAAATGTAATAGAAGGATTAAGCAGAAATGGGCATTTAGCTGTTGGAGTACCCGGAGTTGTAGATGGAATGATAAAAGCTCATCAAAAATATGGCTCTATCAAAGATTTTGGAAAATTATTAGAACCTGCTATTCGATATGCTCAAGAAGGAATTATATTGAGTGAAGGAGAAGCTCAACACTATAATAAATATCAAGAAGATTTTAAGAAGTTCAATACACAAAAGAATGTCTTTTATAGCAAAAAAAATAAAGGGCAATTATTCAAACAACCTGAACTTGCAGCAACACTTATTCGGATTAAAGAAAAAGGTGAAGCTGGTTTTTATGAAGGAACTACCGCTGATTTATTGGTTGCTGAAATGCAAAGATCTAATGGTATTATTACCCATGAAGATCTAAAAAAATATGATGCAGTATGGAGAACTCCTCTACAAGAACCTTACAAAAATTACACTATTATTTCTATGCCTCCTCCTTCTAGTGGTGGAATTGCTTTGTGTCAATTATTAAATATTATAGAAGAATTTCCTTTATCCGAATACCAATTTCATTCCAAAGAGCATATTCATTTATTTGCTGAAGCGGAAAGAAGAGTATATGCTGATAGAGCTACTCATTTAGGAGATAGTGATTTTTGGACGGTTCCTAAAGATTCTTTATTAAGTGATTTTTATTTAGACCAAAGAATGCAAAGTTTTAATCCTAATAAAGCTACGCCCAGTGATTCTATCCAAGCAGGAAATATTGTGATAAATGAAAGTGAAGAAACGACACATTTTTCAATTGTTGATGTTCAAGGAAATGCTGTTTCAATTACTACAACTCTCAATTCCAATTATGGTTCTAAAGTTGTTGTTGGTGGTGCTGGTTTTTTCCTCAATAATGAAATGGATGATTTTTCTGCAAAACCTGGAGTTCCTAATCAATTTGGCTTAGTAGGAAATGAAGCGAATGCCATTGCTCCTGAAAAAAGAATGCTCAGTTCTATGACTCCTACTATAATATTAAAAGATGACCAATTATTTATGGTGGTAGGAACACCCGGAGGAAGTACCATTATTACTTCTGTATTTCAAACATTTACTAATGTAGCAGAATTTGGTATGAATTTAAAAGATGCTGTTCATAGTAATAGATTTCATGCTCAGTGGTTGCCTGATCAAATATATATAGAAGAAGAATCTTCTTTTTCTAAAGAACTGATTAATGAATTGAAACAAATGGGACATCAAATAGAGACTAGAGAACCTATTGGCAGAGTTGATGCCATATTAGTTCTTCCAGATGGTCAATTAGAAGGAGTGGCAGATCGTAGAGGAGAAGATCATGCTGAAGGATACTAGAACTTATTTTTTGAAATTATAATTTTGGAATCTATTTCATCTCCAAAATCATAATAAGAAATTTTAAACTCATTACTAAAATTGAATTGTAATTCGCAGTAAGGATATTCTACATCTTTTTCATACCGTAATTTTACATTTTTCAAAATATGATGATGCAAATGATACTGTTGAAGCATATCTATTGTTTTCCATTCTTGATCATTGATATAAATAGTTCCGTTTTCAAAATCTTCTTCAATAATTTCCTTAGCTTCTTTTTCATTATGAATAGACCAATGAAGAAACCAAGCATCTAAAGTTATTCTATGCCAAACATCTGTTCCTGTACTGATCCAAGAAATAAGTGGAACAAGATGATTTTGTTCTTTTTTTACTAAAACTTTAAAAAAAGAAACTTTTTGCTTAGCAAATTCTTCTAACTCCTCAATTTTATCCGTAAATGGATATGTCATTTTTAAAACTATATCTTAATAAAAGCACCAATAATAGTAAAAAATCCTATTAAAATTAATCCTATAAAAACTCTACCCGTTCCAGCAGCACTTAAACCTATTCCTAATACTAACATAATAATACCAATTACTAACTTTATAGGATCCATAGTAAAAGGAGAATTAGAATATTGTTGCTGATGTTGATATTGTCTTTGTTGCTGATTTTGCATAACAACACCTTTATATTTTGCTCTAAAGATTTGATACGCTTCTCTAGCTAAAGGATCTGCTTCTTCTGCTCTTACGCCATTTTCTTCTAAAACGGTGACTGCATCTCTAATAGTTCCTCCTTTAACATATTTAATAATAGCTAACTTTAATAAATCTTCTTTTGTTGGGTTTTCATTATTTCCTTCCATAAGTGGGTTATTCTAAATTTATTCTTTATCAAAACATCAAAAATATAGCTTTTCTATACAGCTTTCAAATATTTTGACTGCATTAATGCAAAAAAATTTACATTTCATTTCATTAAAAACAAAAGAAATACAAGTAAAAAGGCAACTAAATATAATCATAATAAATTAATAGTCAAATGAATATCTATAAAAAAATATTAATAATAAACAACTAATCAAGTATATTGTATTTTACATGAGTTTAAATTAACTCTATTATTGTATTATCAATAAAATTAATTAATCAAAATCAAATTGAATATGAAAGCATTAAAAAATGTAAGTTTTATCCTCTTATTATCTATTATAGTATGGAGTTGTAAAGATGATATTATTGATCCAACAAATATAGAAAAAGGGATGATAGAAGGAATTGTAACATCTGCGAATGGTAGCAAAGCTATTGGAGGTGCTATTGTTTTTGTACTAGATGGTGAAGAAGTCTATCACGCCTATACAGATGCTACAGGAAATTTCAATTTAGAAGCTCCTATAGGAACTCAAACACTCCATATTCAAACAGGAGATGGTACTAATTTTAGAACAAGTACTGAAGTAAATATTGAAAAAGATCAAACAACAACTATTGATGCAAGTAATGCCCGTTTAAATCAAGTAGCGAATATAGCTTATGTTGTAGGTTCCTTTGATGAAATTCAATTAGTAATTAATAGCTTAGGTTACTCCGCTGATGAAATTACTTATGCAGATCTTTCAAATTATAATTTAATTTCTCAATATGATATTATCTTTTTAAACTGTGGTTCTAATGGAATGGATTTTATCAATACAGATCCAAGTTTAGCAGCCTTTGTAACGAATGGAGGTAGTTTGTATGCTTCTGATTGGGCAGCCTCATATTTAGTGGGAGGCAATGGAACAGGAACTTGTGATGCAGAAGGAGGATTTATGGCTAATGATAAATTATGTACATCAAGAACAGGACAAGTAACAACTATAATGGGGGCTCAAGTTGTTGATGCTAGTTTAGCCGCTTCTACAGGCTTTAATAATTTAGATATAGAATATGATGCACCACAATGGGATATGATAACAAACTATGATGCTAATTATTGGGATGTATTAATTAGTGATCCTTCAACTAATGACGCTTTAATGATTCGCAGTAATCAATTTGCAGATGCTTCGTCAGTAGGAGATCCTGTAGGAAATAATGGTGATGGTTGGATTACTATTTGTCATATTCCTCCTGGAAACCCTGATAATCCAATTACAATTACTGTAAGTGCGAATTCTTGGGATGCACACGAAGCACATGGAGATACAATGGGACCTTGTGATAATACTGATACAAGTGGAACAATTTATTATACAACATTCCATACTCATGCAGGAGGCTTAAATCATGATAATTCTGAAGCTATATTAGAATATGTAGTTTTAAACTTATAAATTGGTTATATATACACTAAAAGAAAAGTCTTTGTCATTTTGATGAAGGCTTTTCGCTTTTATATTAGAAATATAGATACCAATTTTTATTTTTTCTAATAGTTTTCAGAATTTCTTATCGTTTTTCAATTGGTTCTTTATTAGGTTTGTATATAATTAATATTATAGCCTATTTTGATCGTATGAAAATAATAAGTGTCAAATTCAAAAATCTAAATTCTCTAAAAGGGGAACATTATATTAATTTTTCTGAAAGTCCAATCAGCGACCAAGGACTTTTTGTAATTACAGGAGATACAGGAGCTGGAAAATCTACCATTCTAGATGCAATTACATTATCTCTTTATGGACAAATACATAGGAATAAAAAAGTAGAAGAAATTATGTCCTATGGGACTACAGAATGTTTTGCTGAAACTATTTTTGAAACCAATGGAAAAGAATATTTAGCACAATGGACAATATGGAAAGCTAGAAATAAAGTAGATGGAAAAATTCAAGGTCCACAAAGAAAAATTGCTGTAAAAAATAATACAACACTCAAATACGAAATTTTAGCAGAAAAAATTAGAGATGTAGATGAAAAAATAGATGCTATTACTCGTTTAGATTATAGTAGATTTTCTCGTTCTGTTTTATTATCTCAAGGAGATTTTGCCGCATTTCTTCATTCTTCAGAAAAAGAACGGAGTTTATTATTAGAAAAAATAACAGGAACAGAAATCTATAGTCAAATTTCAAAAGGAGCGTTTGAAAAAAATAAAAAAGAAATTGAAAAATTAGAAGAATTAAAATTCAAATTAGAAAGTTTAGAAATTTTAACAGATGATGAAATTCTAGAAATTAAGGAAGAAGAAAAAAAACTCACTCAAGAATTAGGTATAATAAAAAAAGAAATTCAGTCAACTCATAAAAATATTCATTTACTAGAACAAGAACAATTATTAAAAAAAGATTTATACAAATCTAATCTTGCTTATGAAGAACAAATTCTAGAAAAAGAAAAATTCAATCCACAATTCGAACAATTAGAATTACACATTACAACGAGACCCATTCATAATGAAATTAATGAACGGAATAGATTACTTTTACAATCTAGTCAAACGCTAGATACAATTTATGAACTTCAAAAAAATATCACAAAAACTCAAGAAGAAAAAATTCAACAGGAGAAAATTGTTCAAGAGAATAACGATATAATTATTCAATTAAAAAATCAGCAACAAACTTTTTTCAATCAACTTGACATTGTTACACAATTAGATGCAGATATTAAAAGTTTAAAAAATGTATTAGATCCTAAAAAATTGGAATGGAAATCTTTAAATGAAAAATATCAAAACATTGTAAAAGACAAAATAAATAAAGAAAAAGATCTTAAAGATATTAATCAAGAATATCAATTAATTGAAGAATGGATTTCCGAGCATAAAAATGATGAATCATTAATTGAAGATTTAGGAAAAATAGAAAGTCCTTTAATTAAAATTAATGAATTAAAAGAAAAATCAATTCCAATAAATACTGTAT
>JAHDII010000145.1 GCA_020630895.1 Saprospiraceae bacterium | reverse complement strand
CCTGCAGGTAGATGATTTAAATTTAGTTGAAAAATATTATTTGAAACTTGTACTTCTTGTACTTTAGAAAATACTTCAATGCCTAAGGTATTAAAAATATAAATTTGAACATTATCCTTATCTTGACTACTATATGAAATATTAATATTACCATCTAAAGAAGGATTGGGGTAAAGTTGATGAATTTTATTTTTTTCAATACAATCATTATCTATAATTGTAATTACATCAGAATATTCATAAGTTCCATCATAATCCACTTGCTTTAATCTATAATAATTTATTGACCCTACTATATTTTCATGTATATATCTGTATTGTAATTGATTCAAAGAATTACCTGATCCAGAAATGACTGATAAAACATCAAAGGTTTCTCCATCAAGGCTATGTTCTACTTGAAAGAAGTTATTATTTTCTTCTGAAGCAGTTTCCCATTCTAAAACAACTTCACAATTTATTACTTCTCCTTCAAAAAAAGTTAAATCTATTGGTAAAGGAGTCCTTGCAAATCCCCCTCCAATATCACAATTGGTATCTGAAGTTTTTGATACAATACTAAATACACTTGTTTGCCTTGTCACAGGATCCATATCACTATCTCCATAATCTGTTAAAGAACTTCCTGATTGATCTTTAAATGTTCCTGACACAAAACCACTTGGCAAATCATATTCAACATAATAAGATCCCGAGGGAATATTAACAAAAGAATACTTTCCATCAGTTTCGGATGTTTTAGTCTGAATAGTAGAACCTCCTGTATCTTTTAATGTTACTGTTGAACCAGAAATGCCTGGATCAGAGCCATCTCTAGTTCCATCTTTACTTATATCTTCCCATACATAACCACATACATTTTTTCTAATCATTCCTGCATCTATATCCATATTATATTCAGCATTAGCAAGAAAAATATTAGAGGTAGTTCCATCACTAGCAGGATCACTTCCTGTACTTGTTCCTGTAACTTGAGTTGAGATTTCATAATCAGAAGGAGCTATAAATTCAACATAATAATTATCTGATACTAAGCCATCAAATAAATAATTACCATTACTATCTGTATTTTGAGAGGCTATAAAAGTTCCTCCACTTGTATATAAATTTACTGTTATTCCAGAAGCAAAAGGCTCTCCTCCATCTTGAATACCATTATGATTTTCATCATACCATACATAATCTCCTATAGCTCCTGGGAACTGAATAAAATAATCTGCTAAACAATCTGTATATCCATCTAACATATACCATAGCACTAAACCGGTTTGTCCTAAAGATAAAAATTGGTTAATACTAATAGGCCCCCAAGGGACATTTACTGTTGTGCCTGCATTAGGACCATAATCTGCTAAATGAGCCACACCAGGATCTGGTTCTTTAACAGATAAAGTCCAAGGCAATCCTGAAACAGGAGGACCATCTAAGCTAAATACACCCGAAACTGTATCATCTGTTGGATCTGTAGGTGTTCCATTATCATCTCTTACAATTGTAGATGAAACTCCTGGCTGATTAAATCCAGACCATGTGCAATTTGGAGAACATGATGGCGGATTATTAACAATAAAGTTTTGAACACATCCATCTACTTGCCCTGTAAAAGTTATTGTTAATGGATAATTATTACTTAAATCATAGAAAAGAGGTCCTCCACTAGCTCCCATTGATCCACTTCCTCCATCACTATCTACCCAATTATAAGCCCAATTAGCAGGATCTGTAGTCATATCAAAATCTAATTGATACCTATCATCTGCACTATTAGTAGTTCCTTGATTAATACAAGTTTCTGTCATAGTACCAGTACAGGCTTTTCCTTTATACTGAAAGAAAAAAAATAAAGCAATACAAATAATTACTTTATAATTGTAATTGTTTACCATTTCAATTTTTTTTAATCTTAAAAAATAAAAAGAGGTTGGCGTTTAATTAAAGATTGTAGGATATTGTAGTCTAGTTATTTAATTATTTCCAAAAAATATGCCAATACTTAAATAAGCTATTTTAACTTTTCAAATAATGGAACAACTATTCTATATCTAATTATATTAGACTTAAGTAGAATTGTTTTTATGATAAAATCATATTATTTCTTTTTTCTATTATAAATTTATATCTTGAACTTGAGTAATCAATATTTTTATTGGAAACTATAATTGATACTAAAAAGGATTCATACATGATTTTTAATTTAAACGAACGAGAAACTATTGCTAATAGATTTGTAGCAGAACTTAGAAGCGTTGATATACAAGGAGATAGAATGAGATTTCGAAGAAATATGGAACGTATCGGAGAAATCTTAGCCTATGAAATTAGCAAGACGTTTGACTATGAAGAAGTAGAAGTAGAAACACCAATGGGTATCGCTAATACTTTTGTTCCTAAAGAAAAAATTGTTATTAGTACAATTTTAAGAGCGGGACTTCCTATGCACCAAGGAGTTTTAAATGTTTTTGATGACGCTGATAATGCTTTTGTATCTGCCTATCGAAGACATCATAAAGATGGTTCTTTTGAAATCAAATTAGAATATGTATCTTGCCCTAGTATAGAAAATACTGTTTTAATATTAGCAGATCCTATGTTAGCAACAGGAGCTTCTATTGTTACCACGCTTAGAGAATTATTAGAATATGGCACTCCTAAATCTGTTCATGTAGTAACAGCGATTGCCTCTGCTTCAGGGATAGAACATGTTCAACGATATTTCCCTAAAGCTAATTTGTGGATAGGAGCTATAGATGATGAACTAACAGCAAAATCGTATATTGTTCCAGGTCTTGGAGATGCAGGAGATTTGGCTTATGGAGAAAAATTACAAGATTAGTTTTTAATAATAACTTTTATTAATAATCATATTTTATGAAATATATTTTAGCTTTTATTTTTTTCTTTTTAATACTTTCCCATCCTAATATTATCGCTCAACAAACTTTATTAGGAACAATTCAACATGATGGAGGGACTAGAGATTATCGCTTACGCCTTCCTCCACAATATTCTCCTAATGGTCAAGCACTTCCTTTAGTTTTCAATTTACATGGATATGGCTCAAATGCTTTTGAACAAGAATTATACACGAATTTTGTGCCTCTTGCTGATGCAGAAGGTTTTATCGTTTGTCATCCTGATGGGCTCAATAATGCTTGGAATGTTGGCTTTGGAGGAACAACTGCTGATGATGTAGATTTTTTAGATAAATTAATAGATTCTTTATCGGCTAATTATAATATTGATTTAAGTAGAGTGTATTCTACAGGAATGTCTAATGGAGGATATATGAGTTACAAATTAGCTTGTGAATTAACCCATAGAATTGCTGCTATTGCTTCTGTTACAGGAAGTATGGTTCCTTCAGAATTAACTATTTGTTCTCCTTCAAGAGCTATTCCTGTGATGCAAATTCATGGTACAGCAGATGCTGTAGTAGCTTATAATGGTAGTAATATTTCTACACCTATCGAATCTCTCGTAGAATGGTGGTCAAATATCAATGGCTGTATGGACGGTCCTTTTGTAACTGATGTTCCAGATATAAATACTGATGATGGTTGTACCGCTGAATTATATGAATATACTTCTTGCGATGAAAATGTAAAAGTAGAATTTTATAAAATTACAGGAGGAGAACATACTTGGCCAGATGCATTACTTGATATCGGAGTAACGAATAGAGATTTTAATGGATCTAGTACTATTTGGGAATTTTTTAAGCAATATTCTTTACCTGCTTCTGTACCTGTAAAAGAAATTATTTCTGATATTGAAGTTAATATTTCGCCTAATCCTTTTCAGGATGAAATCAATATTTCTATAGATGATAATCATCTTCAAGAAATTTTTATTTATGATGTATTAGGACAAAATGTTTTTTATCAAAAATTGGAGAACAATATTTCATCTTTTCAATTTTCTACACAACATTTTGAAAAAGGAACTTATTTTATCAAAATAAAAACAGAAAATCACTTCACTACAAAAAAACTAATTAAGCAATAAGCTAAACTTGTTATATGGATTAATTTATAATTAAATATTGTTTATTAGGAGGGTAGCCAAATGTCAACTACTGTTTTAGCAGCGATAAAAATATATTCCCTTCCTGCTTTAGTTATAATTTCTTCTTCCTCATCCATTAAAAGATCTTCAATAAAAGCGAGAAGATCTTCTTGAGGAGTATTTGTAAAAAAAATATCTAATCGTTCTCTAAATTTTTTAGAGCTCGTCGTATTCATTAATTCCCAATTTTTTTCTTCAGCGATATCTATATCTTTAGCTAATACAGTAGGAGGTTCTTCTCCTTTAGATGTTGCAATAGATGATCGAATCACCAAAATGATATATAGCAATAAATTACTTTCTTCTGATGTTAATAATTTAAAATTATCCGAAAATATATAAGCTAAAACAACAGGATGAGCCTCCTTAAATTGTTGAATCATTCCTTGGAAAAGAGATTCATCTTGAGAACCTATCTGTTCTGCAGCAATATCAATAATTTTTTCTTCTATCATTTTTATTCTTTTATATTGACAACATTCTTAAAAACTTCTATTAAAAAAATGTGAAAACAAATTTAAAGAAAGTTAATTCTCAAAGGATCAACTTATTTGGCATTATCTTAGATCATAATATATAGAACTATATACCGAATTTTAATTGATTAAACAAAAGTATTATGAAACATAACATAACACTTACTATTTTAGGATGTTTTTTTTCTTTTTCTTGTCTTATGGCACATTCAATAGATTCAGATTCTTTGACATTAAAGGAATTTATTGAAAAAAATTATCCTAAAGCAGAAAAAATAGAAAAAGGCATATCATATCATTTTGAGGAAAAAGGAACAGGTTCCTTGCCAAAAGTTGGAGAATATGTTATGGTAGAATTTGAAGGAAAAAGATTAGATGGAACTGTTTTTGATAAATCAGAAGAAGATCCATTTGTATTTCAACTAGGTTATCGACAAGTAATTAAAGGTTGGGATAAAGCTTTAGCATTTTTTCCTGTAGGAAGTAAAGTTAAATTATTTTTAGCTCCTGAAATGGCTTATCATAAAGCAGGTGCAGGTAAATTAGTACCTCCCAATACTCCTGTAATGTTTGATATTAAAATTTTAAAAGTATTAGATGAAGCAGCTTATGATGAATATATGATGGCTTTGGAAGAAAAAGAAAGAGAGAGATATCATCAAAAGATAAAAGAACAGTTTCTTCAAGATAAAAAAGATATTCATGAATATTGTATGAAGAATAAAATAAAATCTAAGCGAACTCGTTCTGGTGTAAGTTATGAAGTTAAGAAAAAAGGAACAGGGGCATATCCTAAAATCGGAGATGAAGTAAGCGTTCAATATAAAGGGTTTTTAGTCAATGGAGATTTATTTGAAGAAAATTCTGAAAAAGAACCTTTTTTATTTATTGTAGGACAAAGAAGAGTCATAGAAGGTTTAGATGAAGCTATTGTTTATTTTAATAAAGGAGCAGAAGGAACCATTATTATTCCTTCAAAATTAGCCTATGGTCCAATGGCTATAGAAGAAGAAGGTGTAAATATACCTGCTCATTCTATTTTAATTTTTGAAATTAAAATGCTAGATATTAAAACTCCTAACGCAAGTACTAATTCTTCAGACAAAGAAAAAAAGAAGAAATAAAAGTTTAAAACTAAGTTTAAATAAGTATCTATAAGCTCAATAAGAAATATTCTTATTGGGCTTATTTTTTTATTTAAATATATTTAGACTAAAAATGCCTTTTTTACGATTACACTTTCTTTCAAAAATACTCATCTGGCAGAAATAAATTAGGGCAAACACTTTTTGATGTGTTTGCCCTAATTAAAATATTGATAAAATAACTAGTTGAGTTAAAAAAGCAACATAAGTTATTTTATAATATGGATTTGAAAATTATTTTGTAGTTTCTCCACCAGCATCATCTCCTTCTGGCATTAATTCTGGATTTGAAAAAAGAGCTCCAAAAAGTTCTTTCATAAAATCTGCTTCTCTATATACTTTACTTTGAATAGAATAAGATGCATCTGCACTAATAGAAATTTGTTCTGGAAAATTTTCATCTACACCATAATCCCAATATCGTGGAATTACAAAAGTAGAATCTTTACTATAAGGACCATCTATTGACATTCCTAAAGCACTTAAATAAATATTTCCCTTTTTCATAGCTGCCTCTGCTGCTTTTTGATAAATATCACTAGCAGCATAACTTGTTTCCATAACAATATATCCTGATTTAGTAGGATTTAAAATAGCACCACTCATATTACTTCCTAAACCAAAGTTATATTCTGCTCCAGTACTTTCAACTTTCATCTTGTGATCTCCTGGAGTAAAAATATGATTCTTTGAACTATTAGCAGGAATAGTAATGTTAGTTTTTCCGTCAAGAATAACGGTTAGATCTGCGTCCGTTGGATTATCTATAACGGCACTTACGTCAGAACTACAAGAATATTGTATTGATAAAAATAGCAATACTCCTAATGTGTACAAAATTGTGTGTTTCATTTTGAAAATTTTTTGCACAAGATAGAACTATTTAATGGATATAATCCAATAAAAAAGATGTTATTTTTAAGATGTTTAAAACTCGTGTTATTATAAAAGATACAATTCACAAAATAATGAAATCTTCATGTATCTTTATTTCTCATTAATGATTAATATAAAAAATTAAAATATGGATTTTGATTCATTTGTAAGAAGTAATAAAATAATAAACTTGGCTTTAGTGATGGGCATTTGTTTTATGTCGATGGTTTTATTTTTTGTCTTAGACCCCAAAAATGCTCAACAAGACTTACCATTCAATTCTGCATACCTAGTAGCTTTAGCTATTTTCCCTTGGTTTGGAAGTCGTTTTATTTATAGAGCAGGAGTAATGAAAGCAGCAAAGAACAATAATTTAAAAGACAAATTATTAGGATATAGAGCTAGCTTTATTATTGCTTGTGCTATAGCAGAAGGTTTCGCTTTATTAGGTTTAATGTCATATTTTTATTTTACTAGAGATTCTTCTTTATTATTTGTAGCAGGAGTAGCTGTTGTTTCTTTGTTATTATTACACCCTACAAAAGATAGAATTATTAGTGAGCTTGGTTTAAGTCGAGAAGAACAAAAAGAATTAAACAGAATCCAAATTTAAAAGAACATTATTCTTCTTCAAACCAGCTAGCATACATTACATAATTATTGGCAATTCTTTCTATTGTATTTTGAAATCTTTCAGGACTTAAATCTTTTATTTTTTTTGCTGGCACCCCAGCATAAATAGAATTAGGTTCTAGTTGAGCATTTTCTAATACAACAGCTCCTGCTGCAATCAATACATTACTAGGAACATGGGCATGATCCATTACAATAGCACCCATCCCTATAAGTACATTGTTTTCTATAGTGCAACCATGAACAATAGCTCGATGTCCTATAGAAACATTATTTCCAATAGTGGTGGGAGCTTTTTGGTAAGTACAATGAATAATAGCTCCATCTTGAACATTGACTTTATTGCCCATTTTGATATAATGAACATCACCTCGTACAACAGATTGAAACCAAAAACTACAATCATCTCCACATTGGATATCTCCAACCAATGTAGCATTATCTGCTAAGAAACAATTGTTTCCCAAAATAGGTTTTTTGCCTTTTATTGTTTTAATAATTGCCATAATTCTAAACATACAAAAACATGAGTCATCGCGAATTTTAAAATTTTCTTTTTCGTTAGCATAGAGAATAAATTTCGTTAAGAATTTCCGAAACCTTGGAGGAAATTTAGAAATTTATAAACGGTTTTCGACTGAAAGGAGAAAAATGCCTTAGAAAAAGTGTCGTTTTTTTGC
>JAHDII010000144.1 GCA_020630895.1 Saprospiraceae bacterium | reverse complement strand
AAGAAATTTTATTTAACTTTCATTGTTCTTTTGTCTTGAAACAAAAGAACCAAAAATTCAATACTGATTCTCTTTTTAACGCAAAAAAAGTTTGAAAATTCTAAATGAAATAAAACTCGCTTTTTTCTTTTTTCTTTTATCTTCTTTTATGAATTATTTTAGAGTATTTCTTTTTTTATACTTTATACATGCTCAAACAATATTTCATTTTTAACGAATTTTCTGCTCTTTTTTCACTAAAGAGAAAAAGGTCGATCCTTTTTTATAAAAAAACTGTGTTTTTAATATATGAGCCATCAATATGAAAAATATTGAGATTAGAATATTATGTTTTTAATAAATTATTTTGTCTTTCTTTTTTATAATTTCTTCCTCTTCTAATGAAATGCTATCATTTTTTTTATTTTGCATGAGAAAAAGAATATATATATTAATTTTATCGTTATAATAAGGTTTACTTATATATAAGAATTTTTCTTCTATAAATTAATAATGAATTAAAATATATGGAGCATTAATTTATTTATAAGATTACTTAACCAACGTAATTTTTCTAGTAGCTATTTGATTTCCAGAAATCATTTCGACAAAATAAATACCATTAGCTAGGTGGCTTAAATCTGTAGTAATAATAGATTTTTTAACTTCAATATTCTGAACAATTTTACCTGCTGTATTGATAATTTTAATTCGTTCAATATCAAAATCTAGAGTATTAATATTTAGATTTCCTTTGGTCGGATTAGGACCCACTTCAATTAAGTGAGCTCCTGGAATTTCTTTAAGTCCTGTTCCTCTATCAATATAAATAGTTAAATTATTATCAAAGGTATTTAGAGGAATATTTGTTCCAGTATTTGTAATTCCTTTTACTCCCGTAGTGATGACATCAAAAGGAGTATTATTTTCTCCAGAGCTTCTATCTACAACAATATCTTCAATGATTGTAAAATTAATTACGGCAACAATTCCTTTTCCAGAAACAGGTAATCCATTCGTTCTTGAAAAAGCAATATTTAATTCATTATCATTAACTACTTTATTAAATTGTAATAGATTTTCTGTTTCACAAAAGAAAGATTGTGGATTATATTGAACATTAAAAGAGCCATGTTCAATCATATCTTCAGGAAATAAAAATTTTGCAGCAAATCCGTACAAATCATTCGCAGGAATCGCATCTGTTCCTACAATTAAATTAGCCGATACATCTAATAGTTGAGGAGCATTGCTATTAACTGTTAGAGAATCCCAATTAAATTCTAGATAAATAGGTAATCCATTAGGAGTATTAGAAATAGTAGGAGTATAGGGATTATCAGAATTAAAATTAATATCAATAGCTGTTAAATCATTATGATTGATTGTTCCATCTCCATTACAGTCAATATGTTTTAAATTTGTACCTTCTTGAGTGTAGATACTCCAATCTTGAGCTACTTGTCCATACCAATTGTTAGAAGAATTTAGTCGAGGAGGTCCATTAGAACCAAAATGTAAACCTATGGGTAGTATATCATAAATATCAGCATAATTATCTTCATTGGTATCTCCAGGAAAAACACAATCTGTTGTAGAACAATCATCTTCAGAACTAACAACATTTACAACATTACATATTGTTCCTAAACAAATTGATCCATCTTCAAGATAATCTTCATAATCAGCACAAATGACATAATCTCCACTTTGAGGGAGATCTGCAATATAAAAGGAATTTCCTGAAGAAATAGCTGTATTATTAGATTGATAATACCAATCTGTCATTTCAGGTTGATAAGTAATATCATTGGTAGAATAAATGATACCAAACAAATTTCCTTGTTCATCAACTCCTGTTTCTATGGTAAATTCTGGGCAAGGATCAATTGTAATTTCAATATAATTGCTATAATCATCTATACAGCCATTATTATCTACCACTATGACACAAAAATGATAAATTCCACTTTCTGTAAATTCATAATTTAAAGAAGAATTAGAAGTAGGAGGAAATGTTTCATCTCCTATTTGCCAGTAATAAGTAAAGGGTGCAACAGCATTTGTAGTTGTTGCTTCAAAGTGAATTAGAGCATTATTATTAGGATCAGGGAAAGAACTTATAGCTAAATCACATGCTTTACTTTGGAAAGAAAAACATAGAAAAAGTGTAGTCAAAAAAGTGAATATAAACTTATTAATAGCCTTCATAATTCATTGAATGAATAACAAATATAAATCCTTATACTCAAAAATGTAAGATAATTGACATTAAAAAAAAGACAAAGATTTTAGTAAATACAATTATTTTACTTAATTTACATTTTTTAAAATGTTGATTTATAATGTTTTATTTTAATTTTTATGTATTAAAAATACTAGATAAATTGAATTTGTGTTGAAAATTAAGAACGAAAAAATAGTATCCTTATTGAAATCCTTGTCAAGATACGAATTAAATCGGTTTAGAAAGTTTCTATTATCGCCTTATTTTAATGAAAATGAGCAACTTATTTCTTTTTATGATGTTTTAGCATCAAAAATTATCAAAGAACAATTCAATGAAAGTAGAGAAAATATTTGGAGAGATAGTTTTGGGACAATTTCTTATCACGAACAAAAATATAGACGTTTATGTTCAGATTTAACTCAATTATGTTATCGTTTTTTATCAGTGGAATGGTCTGAACGGGAGAGTTTGTCTATGTCTGAAGGAATTTTAAGAAAAGTAAATTCTGAGAATTTGCATAAACATTATTTAACAGCATTGCGGAATATCAGAAAAAAGTTAGAAGAATGGAACTTGAGAAATACAGATTATCATTATTATAGGTATATTTCTGAATATGAATCTCATATTCATTTAGAAAGAACGAATGCAAAGAGAAGTACATTGTCTAATTTACAGTTAGCAGATTATCACTTAGATGTTTATTATATTATTAATAAATTAAAACATTATTGTGATGCTCTAACTTATAAAAGTATTCTTTCAATAGAAATAGATGTAAAAATATTACCCAATTTGCTTGAATTTATAGAAAACAATAATTATTTATCTCATCCTTCCATCCATATTTATTATCGAATTTTAAAAACATTGACTGAATCAGAAAATACGAATAATTATTTCGATTTAGTGAATTTACTAGAAGAACATTATTTATTATTTCCTCCAAGTGAATTGAGAATTCTTTATATCTATGCGACGAATTATTGTATTCGAAAAATTAATTTAGGGCATAAAGAATTTTTTAAAGTTTTATATGAGTTATATTCTACAGTACTTCAACGAAAAACGATTTTTAGTATAGAAGGAGAATTAGATGAAAGGCACTATAAAAATATTATTTCTTTAGGAATCCGATTGCAAGATTTTGATGGTGTAGAAAAATTTGTTTTAGAATTTAGCCCTTTATTAAATAAAACGGTAAGAGATAATGCTTTGACATATAATTTAGCTCATATTTATTATTCTAAAAAAGATTTTGGAAAAGTAATAGAACAATTAAGATATGTAGAATATCAAAGTATTGTTTATGCTTTAGGTAGTAAATTAATGTTATTAAAAACGTATTATCATTTGGATGAGTATAATGTAATGGATGCCAATATTGATTCTTTTAGAATTTATTTAAGAAGAAATAAATTAATTTCAAGGAAGGTAAAACAGCAATATTTGAATTTTTTAAAATTTCTTAAAAAAATATCTACATTACCTCTTTATCATAAAGAAGAAATAATAAAATTAAAAGAAAATATAAAAAATACGGATCAATTAATTAGTAAACGATGGTTATTAGATACTTTAGATAAAATTGAAAATCCGTAAAAATTATCTGTTGGTTACTAAAATAATATACTGATATTCTAGAGTGGTATCATCTGTTTCCATTAAGCGATATCCAGCCATTTCTAATTCTGTTTCTACCTCATTAGCAGATACTTTTAAAGCATCAGGAGGACCTTGCCCTTCTGGAATTTTTCTTTTTTTATAATCTACAATTAATAACTTAGCTCCTGATTTTAATCCTTCTTTAAGTTGTTTAAAATATTGAATTCTATTTTCAATATAAGCATAAGTATTGACTAAAATTACAATATCTACTTCTTTATCATTCAGTTTAGGATTATCTACATCTGCAAGGCGTACTTCAATTTTATTTTGAATATTTTCTGGGAATTTTAATTTTACACTATCAATATATGCTAAGAATTTAGGTTCAATATCAATAGCAATTACTTTTTGAGCATCATGAGCCAAACGAAAAGTGAAGTAACCTGTTCCTGCTCCAATATCTGCCACAACTTTTCCTTCAATATTTCCTAATATATCTATAACCTTACCTGGTTTTTGCCAAATTACACGCCTTTGATCTTCTAAAGATTCGATAATTTTATCAAATTCATCATCTTTTTTTGAATTGTGATGATGATGATCATGAGAATGTTTATCATCATGATTGTGATACTCATGATCTTGATGGAGGGGATGATTTTCTTTATAATCAAATTCTTCTTTTTGCCAACAATTGGATAAGAAAAGAGTAAAGCAAACCCATAGTAGTGTAGTATAAAATATTTTTATTCTTGAACTCATAAATTGGAATTGATTTCTAGGATGCAAGATAAAGGAAAACTTTTATATTTCCCATCCATATTTCTTCCAATCATCAATATAATCAATATCTGATAGAGTAGGGAGTAGTGAATAAGAAATTTTTAACGTTTCACAATGCTGAATGGTCTGTTTAAAAACACTAGAAGTACTCCATTGAATATTTTCAAATAATTGAGGATAATACTGATTCATTCCTAATAAATAATATCCTCCATCAAAAGTAGGACCAATGACAACATCATTTTTTTCTAAAATTTCAAATGCATCTTCAATGATTTTAGAAGTAATTTGAGCACAATCACTTCCTATAATAAGCATTTTTTCTTTTTTTGTAAAAGTATGAGCGAAAGCAGAACTCATTCTTTCTCCTAAATCATTTCCTGTTTGAATTTTTTTTTCGAAATGGGAGGAATCAAAAATATCATTATCATCTAAAAAATGACTATAATATACTATTTTATGAGCCTCTACACTTTTACTAGTTTTCATAGTATGAAAAAGTAGGGCTTTATAAATACGTAAGGCTTCTTCATGACCAATAGAAGAAGCCAAACGCGTTTTTACTTGTCCTAAAATAGGATTTTTTATAAAAATAAATAAATAATTATTTTTTAGACCATTTGCCATAGGCATTTTCTTTATCTGTTTTTTCTACTTTTTTGCCAGATTTTAAAGTTTTAGATATAGCAGCATAAGGACCTGTAACAACTTCATCAGTATCATTTAAACCTGATAAAACTTGAATATAAGCATCATCTTGAATTCCTGTAGTAACATTTTTCATGATAACACTATCTCCAGATACAACAAATACAACTTCTTCAATATTATCTTCAGAATCATCATTACCTTTATCTTCCTCTTTCTCCCTAGTAGTAACACATTGAATAGGAACACTTAATGTTTGTTCACTGGTTTGAGTATTAATATCTACAGAAGCAGACATTCCTGGACGAAAAGCAAAGCGTTTTGTAGGTGTCACTAAATCTTTATAAGAATCACTATTAATTCGGATTTTAACTGTAAAGTTTGTAGCTTGTTCTGTTGTTAAAGATACTCCAGTAGTATTACTAGCAGAGTTAGCAATTTCTGTTACTTTTCCTTTAAAAATTCTTCCCTGATAGGCATCTACTTCAATATCTACAGCATCACCTACTTCTACTCTTAATACATCATTTTCGCTCACATCTACTTGAACTTCCATTGCACTCAAATTGGCAATTTTAAAAATAATATCTCCAGTCATTTGACTTGTTCCCAAAACAGTTTCTCCTTTTTCTTTTCCTAAATAAGAAATAATTCCAGAAGCATCCGCATAAATGATAGTACGATTTAAGCTAGTTTGAATTTCTTTTAGAGAAGCTTCTGCTCCCTTTACTGTAAATTCTGCTGCTTCTACAGAATGTTGAGCAGATTGAACCCCTGCTTGAGCAGATAAAACAGTAGCATCTGCTGCTTCTAAATTAGCTTCTAAAGAACGAAGTGCTGAAAGATTATTATCATAATCTGATTGTGATACAACTCCTTCTTCTAATAAAGCTTTACTTCGTTGAAAAACAGCTCTTGTATTTTCTAATTGAGCTTCTAATTGTTTCTTTTGAGCAACTGCTTGTTGGTAAGAAGCTTCAGACCTTAATAAATTAGCTTTGGCATTAGAAACTCCAGCACGACTATTATCAACACTAGATTGGGCTCTTTCTACAGCTGACTGAATTGCTTCGGGATCAATACGAGCTAATTTTTGCCCAGCAGTAACAGAATCTCCTTCAGCGACGTATAATTCAACTAATTTTCCAGAAACATCAGAACTTACATTAATTTCTACTTCAGGAAATACTTTTCCACTAGCAGATACCATTTCTTTAATGGTTCGTTTACTCACTTCTTCTACAACAACTCGAGTTATTTTAGAGGACTTATTTTTACTTTTCATTAAAAACATGAAAATCATAATAAATAAAAGAAAAACTGCTAGTAATATCCACTTTAAATTTGATTTCTTTTTTGCCATTGTATATTAATTATGGTTAAACTGTATTATAATTTAATTCTTTTTCCTTGATAAAAATCTAATATTTTTAATCGGAAAATATAATCATATTTAGCTCGAATTAATTCGAATTCTGCTAATGTCATATTATTTTTAGAAGTATTTAATTCAAAACTATTTGCATTTCCTAGTTCATATCTTTTTTCAGTGTTTTTATAAGATGCTTGTAAAGCAGTTAAAGAACGTTCTGCTGCATTGTAAGATTTTTTAGAAGCTAAAGCATTTGCATAAGCATTCTGAATATCAATCATTAAGCGTTGCTTAGTTTGTTCATTTTGTATTTTAATACTTTCTTTTTGTAACCTTGCTCTTTCAACATTAGATTTTGTAATTTGGTTATCCCAAATAGGAATACTTACATTAATACCTAAGTTTTGTCCTAAATTGCTCCATACTTGATCAAAATATTTTTGTTTAGAAAAATTAGGAATGAGTTGTTCGGAATCTAGAGTTCCTGTAGTGGGAGTACCATTGATATCAATAGTAAAAGGAACGGAGACGGTTTCACTAGTATAGCCATTTAAAGTTTGTGCTAAACTAGAATAGTTACTAGATATACCACCAAATAAAGAGATAGTTGGTTTTTTTCCTGATTTAGCAATTTCTTCAGAAATAGCTGCACTTTTTATTCTTAATTCACCTGCTTGTACACTTGGTTGTTGACTTACAGAACGACTATAAATTTTATCAATAGATATATTTTTTAATTCACTTTCCTTGAGTTCAATATCTGGTTTTTCAACTTTAATTTCTTTACTTAAATCATAAGTCATTAATTGTTTTAGGGATAAATAGCTAAGATTTACTCCATTTTCTGCTGCAATTACATTTTGTTCATCTCTTGCAATTTGTGCCTCAATATCCAAGCGATTATTAGCAGGTAACATACCTGCTTTTATCAGTTGATTTGTTTGAGCTAATTGTGTTTCTGTTTGTTGTAACATTCCTTTTGCTACTTCGAGCTGTTCTTCTGCTAATAATACTTGTAAGTAGGCTTGTGCTACTTGTAGTGCAATATCTTGACGACTTTGTTCCACATCTAGTTGAGCTGCTTGAAGATCAATGTTACTTTGAGCAATACTATTTCTAATTCTTTTTCCTTGGTATAATATCATACCTGTATTAATACCAATACTATTAAATTGAGAAGTACTCGTATTGAAATCATTCGTTGTAGGATCAATAGAACGTCCAGAATTAATACCATAACTAATAGAACTATTAAGATTGGGGTATCTTGACATTTTATTTTG
>JAHDII010000143.1 GCA_020630895.1 Saprospiraceae bacterium | reverse complement strand
TTAAACGAATTTTCTGCACTCTTTTCACTAAATTGAATAAGGTCGATCCTTTTTTATTTATTAATTTTCTTTTGACACAGAATACTTAAGAATATTCTTTATCAGACTCTAAATAAATCATCCCGAACTTTCTAGTAAAAGAAAATTCGGGATGATTTATATTTTTATTGAATCTTATATTAAAAGTTATGCAGAAAACGATGTTCCACATCCACAAGATTCTTTAGCATTAGGATTATTAAAAGTAAATCCTCTATTATTCAATCCTTGAACAAAATCAATTTCTATACCTACTAAATAAATAGCATGTGCCTTATTTAAAACAACAGAAATTCCTTCAATTTCAAATCTTTGGTCATCTTCTTTAGCTAAATCAAAACCTAAGATATAAGAAAATCCTGCACAACCTCCACCTTTCACTCCTACTCTCAAAGAATGTCCTTCTGGTACTTCTTTTTCTACCATTAAACGCTTTAATTGTTCAATCGCTCCAGAAGTAAGACTAATCGGACTTGTAATTACATTTTTATTATCAGACATCTTATTACAATTATAATTTACTACAAATTTAATAATAATAACGCCATTAAAGGGCATAGAGTTTCTAGAAATGTATCTTTTTCTTCATTTATTCATTATTAAAATGATTTGAAATGTTATTTTTGCCCACAAAATATAAATTATTATGCCTGTTTGGTTAGAAGTATTATTAGAAATTATAAAAATAAGTGTACCTGCTCTTATTGTATTTGCTACTGTTTATTATTTGTTTAAAACATATAATGAAAATTCGCAACGCATTAGAATGATGGAATTAAAAAAGGAAAATAGAAATTTAGCTTTTCCATTAAAAATGCAAGCTTATGAACGTTTAGCATTATTTTGTGAACGTATTTCTTTAAGCAACTTAATGTTTAGGATAAGAAATGAAGCTATGACCGCGGGTGGTTTTCGTTTAGCATTGATGGTCGCTATTCAGCAAGAATATGAACATAATATTTCTCAACAAGTTTATGTTTCAGAAGATTTATGGAAAATTGTCAACTTTGCTAAAAATGATACTATTAATGTCATTAATTTAGTTTCAAAAACAGTGGATGAAAATGCTTCTAGTTTAGATTTAAGCCGTGCTATTTTTACATATTTAGATGAAGTAAAAATTACGCCTTTAGACAAAGCACGTTCGGCTATTTCTCATGAAGCAAGTACCTATTTATAAATTATCGTTCTTTGACCATTCGGCTGGTTTATAAATTTAATGTATAATTCTCATGCTTAATATTTGTGAAATAGAAGTTAGACACTAGATGCTAGACTAGTGCTAGTCTAGCATCTAGTGTCTAACTTCTAATATCTATAACTCAGTATAAAAGCATTCTATTGATTTTCTCTTTTACCAACCCAATTGTCAAGAACCTAAATTATTTATCATGCGATATCTTATTCTTCTAAGTTTTCTTTTTTCTTTTTCTGCTTGTAAAGTACAATATCATTTACAAGAAACAGAACATTCGAAATACGATATTACAAATGATTCAAATATTGAAGCTGATTCAGAAATCACTAATTTAATTGCTCCTTATAAAAAGCAATTGGATGAAAAAATGAACGAAGTTATAGGTTATTGCGAAAAAGAATTAACTAAGGAGAAAACTGCTCCTGAATTTACCTTAGGCAATTGGGCAGCTGATGCTATTTACGCAGAAAGTAATAAATATTCTAAAAAACCTATTGATTTTGCTATTGTCAATACAGGAGGAATTCGAATTCCTAGTTTAGCTCAAGGGGATGTGACTACAGGTAAAATTTTTGAACTCATGCCTTTTGATAATATGCTTGTAATTTTAAGAGTTAAAGGGGATATTGTTCAGCAATTATTTGAAAATATTGCTGCTCGTGGAGGTTGGCCTGTTAGCAAAGGAGTTGTTTGTTCTTTTACAACAGATGGAATATTAAAAAGTGTAAGTATTCATGGAGAAAAAATTGATACTGACAAAACTTATTTAATTGGTATTTCAGATTATGTAGCGAATGGAGGAGATAAATGTTCTTTTTTTAAAGGACAACCTTTTCATAATACAGGTGTACTTTTTAGAGATGCTTTTATTCATTATGTAAAAGATCAAACTCGCTTAGGAAAAAAATTAAATGCAGTAATTGAAGGAAGAATGCTTGTAGAATAATTCCCTTTTTTTCTGTATCTTTCATGAATGAAAATATTTTCTAGTCAACAAATTAAAGAATGGGATCAATATACCATTCAGCATGAACCTATTTCTTCTATTGATTTAATGGAAAGAGCTTCTTTAGCTTTTGTCAATTGGTTTGAATCTCAATTTCATAATGAAGAACAAATTATTAAAATATTTGTAGGTTCTGGAAATAATGGTGGCGACGGTTTGGCTATTGCTCGATTGTTATATAGACGTTTTTATAATATTGAAGTATTTTTATTAGCTGCAACCTCTATTTCTAAAGATCATCAAATTAATTTGAAAAAATTACCTCAAGAAATTCCTTTACATATTATAAATTGGGGTGCCCTACCCTCTTTTAATGATTCAGATATTATTATTGATGCTATTTTAGGAAGTGGTTTATCTCGTTCTATTCAAGGAAATATTCAAACACTTATAGAATATTTAAACAGCCAAAATAATATTAAAATTGCTGTTGATATTCCTTCTGGTGTTTTTGCTGGCAAAGCAAGTAACGATACATGTTTGAATGCTCACTACACCTTTAGTTTTGAAACTCCCAAAATGGCTTTTTTTATTCCTGAAAATGAACATAAAATAGGTCAATGGTTTTTTAATAGTATTGGTTTACATCCTGATTTTATTTTAAAAAATCATTCTAATTATTTTTATTTAGAAAAAAAAGATATTCAAAAATTAATCAAAAAAAGAAATACTTTTTCTCATAAAGGAAACTTTGGACATACCTTATTAGTTGCAGGAAGTTATGGAAAAACAGGAGCCGCCATTTTAGCAGCCAAAGCTTGTTTAAAAATTGGAGCTGGATTATTAACGGTACATATTCCTAAATTTTCATTACAAATTTTACAAATAAGTATTCCTGAAGCGATGTGTAGTATAGATAATAATGAAAAAAATATTTCTACTTTTCCTAGTAGCTCAAATTATACAACGGTAGGTGTGGGTCCTGGTTTAGGAATGGATACAAAAACAAGTGACGCTTTTTTTAATTTTTTAAAAGAATATAAAAAACCTATTGTAGTTGATGCTGATGGATTAAATATTTTATCAAAAAATAAAGAAAATATTTCTTTACTTCCCCAAGGAAGTATAATAACCCCTCACCCTAAAGAATTTGAACGTTTATTTGGTGCTTTTTCTTCTTCTTGGGATAAAATAAAATGTGCTCAAGAACAAGCACAAAAATTTAAAATTATAATTGTATTAAAAGGAGCTTATACTTGTATTGCTCTACCTAATGGAAATTGTTTTTTTAATTCTACAGGTAATCCAGGTATGGCTACAGCAGGAAGTGGCGATGTATTAACAGGAATCATTAGCGGGCTTCTTTCTCAAGGATATTCTCCTGAAAATGCAGCTAAAACAGGCGTTTTTATACATGGTTTAGCTGGAGATATTGCTCGGCAAAAATTAGGCGAACATAGCTTAATCGCTTCTGACATAATAGAACATTTACCCCATGCTTTTTTAGAATTGAATGAACAAAAAATGAAGAATTGAGTTTTTAATGTATGAATGAAATTAAAAAAACACGATTTAGAAAAAGTTTGCAAGTCGCTACATTTTTTATTGTAGTGATTTGGGTGATTCATTTGATTCATGTTTTTTTTAATTTACATCTATATCGTTATGGTATTTTACCTCAAAGTATAGAAGGGATTAAAGGTATTTTTTTAAGTCCTTTTATTCATAGTCAATCTAAATGGTTACATATTATTAATAATTCTCCTCCTCTTTTTGTAGGACTTTTTTTATTATTTTACTTTTATCCTTCAGTAGCAAATAGAACTTTATTATTTATTTATCTTTTTACAGGTTTTTTTGTTTGGATTATTGCAGGTTATTTTTTAGATGCAAAATATTCTTACCACATAGGAGCTAGTGGTGTTGTATATGGATTAATTTCTTTTTTATTTTTTAGTGGTTTTTTTAGAAGAAATATTCGTTCTGTTGTTTTAGCTCTAATTATGGTTTTATTATATTCTGGAATGATTGTAGGATTATTTCCTGATGCAAAAGGAGAAGTATCTTGGCAAAGCCATTTTGTAGGAGGAATTATAGGAATGCTACTTGCTTTTCAATATAGAAATATTATTGAGCCCGATGAATTACAATTTTTTGAAGAGGATGAATTAGAAGATAACAACGAAAAAAGAACTTTTTTAGATCCTCATACTTTTGAAAAAACAAAAAAAGAAAGAGAAGAAGAACAGCAAAATTTTTGGAGTTGGACAAGTCATTCTACTTGGAAAAATAACGAAAAAAAAGATGATCTCCCATAAAAAAAGCCCTGACAAAAAATTGCCAGGGCCATCCAGATTTGATGATGTGTATAATATCTTAAAAAGTAATTACCTTTTCTACTTTAGCCGTTCTACCATCTCTTTTTACTTCAATAATAATTGTATTTTTTCCTTTTCTTAATTGAAGTTGTCCTGTAATTTCACCTTTAGTTGTATTGAATAAGAAATTAGATATACTTCTACCATTCACTTTTACTGTAATATCTTGTTTACTTTTTACATTTTTAGTTTTAGCTAATAATGTACTTGAACCCGCATTTGGATTCATAGGTGTAGCAGCAGGTACACTAATATTAATAATTTCAACTTCTGGTCTCACACTTGTTATTTGTGCAGGAGTATAACGTATTTTTCCTATAGCAGAAGCTGTACCACCAGATGTTGTTGCAGTAATATTAACTGTATTTACACCACTCCTAACTGGAATATTAGAAGTAAAAGCACCTGTTGAAGCATTGAACGTAAAATTATTATTAGGAATATTATTCACTAAAAATTTAATCTCCGATTTTTTACTTACATTTTTTACCGTTGCTTTAACTGTAAAATTAGGTTTAGTCGTTTTAGCCTCTCCTCTTGGAGATGGATTTTGTAAAGTTACTGTAGGTCTCACTACAGGTGGTGTATAAGTTACTGTTCTAGTTTGTTGATCTTGTCCATCTTTATTAACTGCTTTTACAAGAATAGAATTACTTCCTGCTTTTAATTTTATTTTTGCAGTTGCAGTTGTTCCAGAAAAACTATAATTCGTTACTTTACTACCATTTACAATAATAGTAACATCATTTTTACTCGTCACATTTAAAATAGTAGCTTTTAAATCAATCATTTCAGTAGTGAAATTTTGACCATTATTAGGCTTATTAATATTTACTACAGGCGGTAATTTTTGTACAGGTTTATTGTATGTTATAGATTTAGAATCTGAATCTGATCCTGCACTATTTTTACCTGTTATTTTAATTGTATTATTACCTTCTTGTAAAGAAATATTAGCTACAAATTGATTTGTTCCTGCATTAAAAGAAAAAGCAGTATTTGTTTTACCATTCACAAGGAAAGTAATATCTCCTTTACTGGTTACATTTTTAACTGTAGCCTGAACTGCAATATTAGGAACTTGAGTTGTTGAAGATGACGGTTTAGTAATATTAACTGTTGGTTTAGGAACATTTGCATTAAATGTAATGGTTTCTGTATCCTTATCTTTACCACAATTATTAACAGCTTCTAAAATTACAGTATTCGTTCCTGCTTGTAAATCAATAGTGGCACTTACTGCTCCTGAACCTGAATTGAAGGAGAAATTCGTTATTTTTTTCCCATTTACTGATAAAGTAATCTGGCTTTTTTGTGTTACATGTCTTACCAATCCTGTTACAGTACTTCTTCCAGCATTTGGATTCATCGGTGTAGCAGCAGGTACACTTAAATTTTGAATCTTAGCTACAGGCTTATCACAAGGAGCATTAAATGTAATGGTTTCCTTATCTGTATCTTTTCCACAATTATTGACAGCTTCTAATATTACAGTATTGGTTCCTGCTTGTAAATCAATTGTAGCACTTACCGCTCCTGAACCTGAATTGAAGGAGAAATTCGTTATTTTTTTCCCATTTACTGATAAAGTAATCTGGCTTTTTTGTGTTACATGTCTTACCAATCCTGTTACAGTACTTCTTCCAGCATTTGGATTCATCGGTGTAGCAGCAGGTACACTTAAATTTTGAATCTTAGCTACAGGCTTATCACAAGGAGCATTAAATGTAATGGTTTCCTTATCTGTATCTTTTCCACAATTATTGACAGCTTCTAATATTACAGTATTGGTTCCTGCTTGTAAATCAATTGTAGCACTTACCGCTCCTGAACCTGAATTAAAGGAGAAATTCGTTACTCTTTTCCCATTTACTGATAAAGTAATTTGGCTTTTTTGCGTCACATGTCTTACTAAACCTGTTACAGTACTTCTCCCTACATTTGGATTCATTGGTGTAGCAGCAGGTACACTTAAATTTTGAATCTTAACGATAGGCTTATCACAAGGAGTAGGATTCGTTGGCGTTGTTGGTGCTGTTGGTGCAGTAGGACTTGTAGGAGCATTAAATGTTACTGTTTCAACATCCGAATCATTTCCACAATCTGTTTTAGCAACAATCTTAATTGTATTTTTCCCTCCTTCTAATTCTACATTAGCCGTTAAAGCCCCTGAAGTAGCATTATAACTAAAATCAGTAGTACGATCTCCATTGATATACATTTTAATATCTGATCTGCTCTCTACATTTTGAAGAGATGCTGTTACAGTACTCTTTCCTACATTTGGATTCATTGGTGTAGCAGCAGGTACACTTAAATTTTGAATATTTACTACAGGCTTTGGACAAGGTGCTTCTTCATAATAAATGATTACTTGATCAGAATCAGAACCATCAGAATTCGTTGCAATAATTTGAATCACATTTTTACCAGGGATTAATTGTACATTTCCTTTAACTTCATCTTTTACAGATGAGAATGTAAAATTAGTAGTAGGTTTTCCATTAAAAATAAATTGAACCTCTCCTTTTGAATCTATATTCTCTAGTGTTGCTGTTACAGGACAAGCAGTAGTATTTACTGTCGTACCTGAAGAATTAGGTATTAATATATCTATACTAGGAGGATAAGTAGTAGGCTTTGTTGGTTTTGTAGGTCCTGTTGGTTCATTATAAATACAAATTACTGTTTCTTGATCTTGTCCTGCTGAATTAGTCGCTATAATGACTAATTCATTTCTTCCTGGAATTAAATTTAAAGTACAAGAAAAATCTTCAGAACTAGCATTATATTGAAAATCATAAAAATTATTTTCATTAAATGTACAAGTAATATCCATTGAACTATTAATATTAATAATTTCAGCTAATACATTAATAGTATTATTTTGTGTAACTGTTGGATTAGGACGAGGGCGAATAATATTAATTTTAGGAGGATCTATTGTATGATTTAATGGCGAAACAATCCATCTCAAACCTAAATTAGTATAATGATAAATATCATTATTATCCGTTGGAGTATTATCATTATTCCATAATTGGCCATCCATAATATCATCCCTAGAAAAAGTAACTTTATGACCTGCCACAATAGAAAAACGAGGCGTTAATTGGTATCCTAATTCTACTCCTACAGACGGCATCCAAGTGATAGTCCCTCCTTCAGAATCAAATCCATCAGCAATAGATTCATATTCTCCATCTTGAATTGCATCTAATTGAGTTATAACAGAACCTCTAGGATCATTTTCTTGGATGAGTCCATAATCATATTCTCCATTCAAGAAATCTGCTTGATCAATTCTTGTTTTATACCAATCTAAATTTAGACCTCCATATAAATTTAAGATAACATTCGTTTTTTCTCTTAATT
>JAHDII010000142.1 GCA_020630895.1 Saprospiraceae bacterium | reverse complement strand
TTCAATAAAAGCAGTTTCTATTAGAGCCATTATTTTTACAATAATCTTTTTTCTCCCAAATTTAAATCCTTGTTCTTGTTCTTGGGCTTTATATTTATTTTTATTAATAGGAATTTTTACTTTAGCCATAGGCATTAAAATATCTCTACCATTTCTAGCGGGGTTTGCATCTTTTCTAGGACTGACCATAACGTAATCTAATCCTACACCAAAAGTTGGTTTTTGCGATAATTGGATAGCATTTATATTTTGTTTAGCTACATCTTGTTCTAGTTGTATTAATTGAATGATAGGATAATTGTTTTTTAATTCATCTTTTAATTGATTTTTATTTAAATTGAGTTGTGCTAAAGAAATATTATTTTCATTAATATTTATTGCGATGTTCAAATCTCTATTTAAAATTTGATTAATAGGAACTTCAAATTTTTTTTGATTATTTTCAAGGAGTTGAATTTTATTTTTGGCTTCTTCTATTTGTAATTGTATTTTTAAAACATCAGCGGCACTTGTTTTTCCAATTTCTACTTTAGCAAGAGCTAATTGTTCTAATGATTTTAATTGTGTAATGTTATCTTTAATAATATTTTTCTTTTGGATAATTTCATAGATTTTAAAATAATTTTTAGCAATAGGATAAAATAAATTTAATTTTAAAACTTCTATTTTTTGATATTCTACTTTAGCCATAGCAATGACTACATCTTTTTGTGATTGTCTAAATTTTTTCCAAGGAAACATTTGCATACCTCCTACTTTTATCCATTGAGGACCTAATCTTGTTTCTGCTTGTAATGCGAAAAACCCTACAGAAAATTCAGGATCAGGTAAATTTCCTACTTGTGGTTCTTTTAATAATGCTGCTTGATATTGTTGTTCTAAAATTTTTAATTCTAAATTATTTTTTAATGCAATTTGATATAAAGAATCAATAGATTGTGCTTGTACATTTTTAATTATAAAAAATGTGCAAAATAAAATTAGAATGATTAATTTTTGAATGAATTTATTTTTCATTTTTATTATATTTAATCCATAAATTTTTTCCACGAAATTTCCACTCCTCATATAAAGCAAATAAAATAGGAACAGTAAACATGGTAATAATTTGTATGGTCATTCCTCCAAAAGAAGGAATAGCCATAGGCAACATAATATCGGCACCTCTCCCTGTTGAAGTTAAAATAGGAAGCAATGCTAATAAAGTTGTTGCTGTTGTCATCATTGCAGGACGAACCCTTCTTTTTCCTCCTTCAATAACCGCTTGTCGAATTTCAGCAATAGAATTAGGTTTATTTTTTTGAAAACTATTTTGTAAAAATGTACCCACTAAAACTCCATCATCCGTTGCTATTCCAAATAAAGCTAAAAAACCTACCCATACGGCGACACTCAAATCAAATGCACGAATTTGAAAAACATCACGCATATTTTCTCCTAAAAAATTAAAATTTAAAAACCAATCTGTGCTATATAAACCAATCATAATAAATCCTCCTGCGAAGGCTACAAAAACACCAGAAAAAACCATTAAAGAAATAGGAATAGATTTAAATTGAAAATATAAAATCAATAAAATTAAAATTAAGGCAATAGGAATAACAATAGATAATTTTTTATTCGCTCTAATTTGTTGTTCGTAATTTCCAGCAAAATTATAATTAATTCCAGCAGGAACTTTTAAAGTACCTTCTTTAATTTTTTGATTCAAATATCTTTGTGCATTTTTTACAGCAGCACCATCTGAATAATTTTTTTCTTTATCAAATAAAACATAACCCACTAAAAAACCATCTTCACTTTTTATAGCTTGAGGGCCTTGCTCATATTTTATTTCAACTAATTGACTTAAAGGAATTTGATTTCCTGAAGAAGTAGGAATTAAAATATTTTTAATTTCATCAGGCTGGTGACGCAATTCTCTAGGATATCTAATTCTAATATTATATCGTTCTCTTCCTTCAACAGTTTCTGTCATTGACATTCCTCCAATGGCTGTTTGAATATATTTTTGAACCTCTACAATATTCAATCCATGTAATGCAATTTTTTCTCGATTAATATCAATGAGTAAATATGGTTTTCCTACAATTCGTTCAGCAAAAATAGCAGCTTCTTTTACCCCTCGTACTTTTTTTAATAATGCTTCTAATTCTAAACCAAATTGTTCAATTTCTTTTAAATTATTTCCTTTTATTTTGATTCCCATAGGAGCTCTCATCCCTGTTTGCAACATGACTAAACGTGTTTCAATGGGTTGTAATTTAGGAGCAGAAGTAACTCCAGGAAATTTTGTCTTTTTTACAATTTCATTCCAAATGTCATCAGGATTTTTTATTTTATTTCTCCACTGTCTAAAATATTTTCCATTATTATCTGGAATTAAATTTCCATTATCATCTCTAATAAATTCTCCTTTTGAATTGGTTTTAAATCGAATTCGTTTTCCGTTTTTATTGGTTTTATATTCATTCTTATAAATAATAACATTTTCATACATAGAAATAGGAGCAGGGTCTAAGGGACTTTCTACTCTTCCTAATTTTCCTACCACTGTTTCTACTTCAGGAATTGAAGTCACAGACATATCAAGGAGACGTAAATTTTTAATATTTTCTTCCATCCCAGAGTGAGGCATAGAAGTAGGCATTAATAAAAAAGATCCTTCATCTAAAGAAGGCATAAATTCTTGTTGAGTATTTAAAAATATTTGAAAACCATAAAAAATAATTCCTCCAACAACTCCTAGAAATAATAATTTTATTTTTAATAAAAAAGATAAAATATTGTCATAGAAATAAATAATAAGTCCAAAAAATAAAAGTAAACTTCCTACTATAATACTTACAAAAATAAAATTGGTAATAAAACTTTGGTTCACTCCTAAAGGCATCCAAATTTGTGTCAAAAAATAAACAACAATACTCGCGTAAATAATATTTTTAAAAATATTATAGGCTTGTTGTATGATAGGTTTTGTGTATTCATAAATTAAATAATGAATAATTCCTAGTACTCCAATTGTAATCGCAATACTTCCTAATATTGTTGAATATGAAAGAGCAATTGCAATTCCTGATATGATTATTGCTGTGTGGTATAAATATTGAACGAACTTCTTTTTTATTTTAAAAGAAAATAATAATTGTGCTAAAGGAGGAATAATAATTAACGCAATAATAATAGCAGCAACAAGAGCAAAAGTTTTGGTATAGGCTAAAGGTCTAAATAATTTTCCTTCTGCTGCTTCCATAGTAAAGACAGGAAGAAAAGAAATAATCGTTGTTGCAACAGCAGTTAATACTGCTCCAGCTACTTCAGACGTTGCTTCTAGTACAGAGGTATAAATATTTTCTAAAGTTCCATATTTTTGAATCCTTTGAATAATACTTTCTGTTAGAATAATTCCCATATCTACCATAGTACCAATGGCAATGGCAATTCCTGAAAGAGCAACAATATTGGCTTCGATATTTAAATATCTCATGGCAATAAAACACATGAGAACAGCGATAGGTAAGGTTCCTGCTACCAGAAAAGAAGAACGAATATCTAGTAATAATAAAATGACAACAATAATGGTAATTAATATTTCTAAATGAAGCGTTTCTTGTAATGTACCAATGGTTTCTTGAATTAATTCAGAACGATCATAAAATGGAATTATTTTTACTTGTGAAATAGTACCATCATTTAATATTTTTTGTGCTAATCCTTTTTCAATTTCTTGAATTTTTAATTTTACATTTTCAATCACTTTCATAGGATTAGAGCCATAACGTGCGACAACAACTCCTCCTACAGCTTCTGCTCCAGATTTATCTAATGCACCCCTTCGTGTAGCGGGTCCGATATTTACTTTCGCAATATCTTTTATTTTTATGGGGACATTATTTTTTTCAATAACAACACTTTCTTCAATATCTTCAATACTTTTGATATATCCTAAACCTCTAACAAAATATTCTGCTAAATTAATTTCTATTGTGGATGCTCCAATATCTAAATTAGAATTTTTGACAGCATTCATCACTTGAGTTAAAGAAATATTATGAAATTGAAGAGCATCAGGGTTGACATCAATTTGATATTCCATGACATAACCACCAATAGAAGCCACTTCAGCAACACCTTCCGTTGCACTCAATCCATATCGTACATAATAATCTTGAATAGATCGTAATTCGTGAGGATCCCAACCCCCTGTAGGATTTCCGTCTTTGTCTCTTCCTTCAAGAGTGTACCAAAAAATTTGTCCTAAAGCTGTAGCATCTGGGCCCAAACTTGGTTGAACTCCTTGAGGTAATAAATTGTTAGGTAAGGAATTAAGCTTTTCTAATATTCGACTTCTACTCCAATAAAATTCTATGTCTTCTTCAAAAATGAGATAAATACTAGAAAAACCAAACATAGAGTTGCTACGAATATTTTTAACACCTGGAATTCCTAGTAAAGCAGTGGTTAAAGGATAAGTAATTTGATCCTCTACATCTTGCGGAGAACGTCCCATCCATTTAGTAAAAACAATTTGCTGATTTTCTCCAATATCTGGTATCGCATCTACTGAAACAGGATCTCTAGGGAGTCCTTCGATATCAAAATTAAAAGGAGATGTTACTAAACCCCAAGCACTAAAAAGGAGAAGTAATAAAAAAGCAACTAATTTATGTTGTAAAAAAAATTGAATGATAGCTTTCATTGTGATAATATGATTCTATTAATTACATAGAAAAAACAATTTCGCTTAGGCAATTAAAAGCCAAGCGAATTAAAATTCACAATAGAAAATTATAATCTAAATACCTGAAAAATAGAAGGATAGTCTCTTGTAATTAATGGAGGTTTATAATTGAGATATGCTACAATTTGAAGAGATGTAGCAATAATGTTTGAGTTATTATAAATAGGTGTATGTATGATTTCTAGAATAGATTCTGTAAAATCTATTGCTTGAAATTGTTGTTCATAATTCTTTTTAAGATATTCACTTTTATTGTTGCAACAATCTTTTTGCTCTTCTTTCTCTTTCTTTTTAGAACAACATGTTTTGGCATGTGCTTGACAAGGAGATTCTTTTTGAGCAGAAGAATGACAGCTTTCAGGGCTGAAAAATAAAGCTATTTTTTGTAATTGATTTTGGCAATAATGTTTCTGTATTACTAGTCCTGTAGTACTAATAAATATTAAGAAAGCTAGAGTAATATGTAATATTCGTATTGCCATTCCTACCAAAGATACAACATTTTCTTATTTTTTTATTCTTTGGATAAAATATAACGTTTGAGTGTTGAATTTTGTTTTGGATGTATTTCCATTTCATTCTTATAAATTATAGGTTCTATCTATTTCCTCTAGCACTTCATCAATGACCTCTCCTGTAAAATCTACAAAAAGGGCAATTAAAATTAGAGCAATTAATATAGCTCCTACAAGAAAGGCAATTAAAACAGCTACCCCTACAGGCAATTTTTCTTTTCGCTTAATTTTTTTCTGTACTTTTTTTTTAGAAATAAAATTTTTTATTTTTAAAAATTGTTTTGCATTTAATTTCATAATTTTATTCTTCTTTTTATGTAGATGATTTTTTGTCTAATTGTAAATTATTTGGAGCTGCGTAATAATTAAGAGATCTATCTTTTTTAAAATGATATATAAGATATTTTTCATTTAATATTTGAAGCTGTTGTTCAGATAATTGAATGGGATTATTGAGATATTTAGAAAAAGTACAACAACTTTGAATTAACAAACTAAATCCTATTAAAATAAAAATATGTTTCATTACACTTCTATTGATTTTATGAATGCAATGTGAATGTAAAATTCAGTTTTTGAAAATTAGAATGTACCATTCAAACGAGGGATATTATTATAATCTGCAAGAAGAAAAATATGTTTAATTATGATTTGCGGTAAATAATAAATTAGAGTTATAAAAAATAATAGAATAGATGTTATTGCGAAAAATTGATGATAGCCAACTTAATCTTTTGAAAATATACTTTCACGCTAAAGACGTGGCAAGTCGTTATTTCCCTCAACCGTAGCTTTGGAGGAAATTTAGAAATTGATTTTCTATGCTGACGAAAAAGAAAATTTTTAAAATTCGAGATGATTCATATTTTAGTAAAAACTAATTGGTGATTAAGGTGACTTAAAGGATAATTTCTGCGTCTTAAAAAATAAAAATAAGTATGAGTGATATAAAAGTATTTGAAGCAAGTCCAGAAGCCAAAGGAAAAGCAAAACAATTGCGATTATTTGCTATATTAGCTTGGCTTCTTGCAATGGCAGGTCAAATTTTTGCGATAGTAAAATTAATCAGTGATGAAACATTAGTTTGGTTGATTATTGCAATAGTTGTTATTTTGATTCTTGCTATTACTGGCTCTGTTCTTTGGAAGAAAGCAAATAAGCTAGATCCAGCATCTGAAAAAGATTCTACACGATTTTTTATACAAAATCAATTGGGTGCTATTATGGGAGTACTTGCATTTCTTCCTTTAGTTATTTTTATTTTGAAGGATAAAAATATTAGTGGTAAGACCAAAGGAATTGCAGGTAGTATTGCAGCTGTAGCAATGGTTGTTGCAGGTATTACAGGAATTGATTTTAATCCTCCATCTATAGAAAAATATACTGAAGAAATTAATCAACAAACTGAAGCAGCTAAAAACTTAAACATTGATACTGATAATGTCTACTGGTCTAAAGCAGGTAATAAATATCATGCTTATAAAGATTGTCATTACATTAAAGGAAAAAATTTGAGCAATGGGAGTATTAAGGAATCGTGGGAACAAAAAGGAATTTCTGAATTATGTAAAGTTTGTCAGAAAAAAGCTAAAAAATCGTCAATCTCTTCTGATGTAAAAGATTTGATTGAAACAGATTAGTTTAGGCTAATTATCTTAATAAAGAATGCCCTAATTTTCAAATTCTGAAAATTAGGGCATTCTTTATTAATCCTTATGGAAACTAATAGTATCTTTTAAATGTCTTCTGAATTCACATATAAATTATCAATAGCTATATCTCATTCATTTAAATTACAAATAGAAGATAATTTTAATCTACTCCCTATATTTCTTCCGCTATAGGTTTGTCTTGGATTCCAGCAAAACTTTCAATTTCCTGTTCAATATATAAGGCTTGAGGAGGTTTACTAATTCCTTTTACTAATTTAATTTCTTCCTTATTTCTTAAAATAGCCATAACCACATAAGAATAATTAGGATTACCATTCGTACGGCTACTTACATATTTTTTGACATATAACTGATCAATATCTTTAACCTCTAAATGATGCTCTTTAAAAAATAAACTAAAAGGACGATGTTCTATTGTCAAAGTTTGTTTATCAACTGTAATATAAGTTTTGTTAAACAAAGAGGATAATGTAAAATATAACAGTCCTATTCCTACAGCAAGATGAAGACTAATGAACAACAAAATAAAATATTCTTGAGTAAAAATAGCTACTAAAATAAAAGGCAATAATATGGCATTCCAAATTAAAGTAAATAAAATAATAAACCAGTGGATAGAATGTCGCCAAGACATTTCAATATTTAATTCTCCAAATAATTTTAAAATTTCTATTCCTTTAGGAATTACAAATATTTCATCTTTCCTTTGAGGTGTTGAAGAATCATCAGAACTATCTTCACCTATATTAAAAATAACATTACAATAACTACATTTGGCTAATCCTTTATTCAAATTTATATCACTAGCAAGAATGGTTTCAGAACAATTTGGACATTTAAGGTTTCTATACATTATATTTTATTTTGATGTCAAATAATTTATACTTACTTTTAGAAAATAAATTCATTCATTGAAATTAATAAAATTATTTTCAAATTCAATATTTTTTATTCTCTTATTTAGTTTTTTAATTAAAATTCAGTATTTTTATTTTAAATATAATCAGTTAAATT
>JAHDII010000141.1 GCA_020630895.1 Saprospiraceae bacterium | reverse complement strand
AGGCATTAAAATTATGAGAGATGATTTAGCCGCTTTAGTAGGAACAGCAAAAGAAACTGCCATTCGTACCCTTTCCGAATTTAAAGATGATGGTTTAATTCAAATAGACAAAGGCAAAATTACAGTGCTAGATTTAGATGCATTAATGAATTTGCCTGGATAAAGCTGCCAAAATATTGGTTTTCAATATGACAGCACTCCACAAGACGTTTTTTGTATTTATAAAATCCAATGCCTTAGGCTTTGTCCTAAGGTATCCTTAGGCTGAAGCCTAAGGCATTGGATTCTTATGGTTTAAAAACGTCTCTTCATAAATTGTATAAATTGAACAGTCTAATAACTAAACACTATTAAGTAATATCAACTAAATACTGTCAACTGTTCACTGATAACTGTCAACTGTCATGAAATACATCTTATCCTTAGACCAAGGGACTACTTCGTCCCGAGCTATTCTTTTTGATAAAAAAGGAAATATAAAAGCTGTAGAGCAAGAAGAATTTACTCAAATTTATCCTAAAGCAGGTTGGGTAGAACATGATCCCCTCGAAATTTGGAATACTCAATTAAAAGTGACTCAAGATCTAATTAAAAATAATCAAATTGCTACAAAAGATATTGCTGCGATTGGCATTACCAACCAAAGAGAAACTACAGTTGTTTGGGATAAACATACAGGCAAACCTATTCATAACGCTATTGTTTGGCAAGATAGAAGGACTGCAAAAATTTGTGATAATTTAAAAGCTAAAGGGCTTACAAATTATGTAAAAAAGAATACAGGTTTAGTCATTGATGCTTACTTTTCAGGAACTAAAATTAAATGGATTTTAGATAATGTAAAAGGAGCAAAAGCAAAAGCAAAAAAAGGAGATTTATTGTTTGGGACTATTGATACTTGGTTGGTATGGAAATTAACGAATGGACAAGTTCATGCTACTGATTATTCTAATGCTTCTCGTACCCTTATTTATAATATTAAATCTCTTCAATGGGATGCTAAAATGCTCAAAGAATTAGGCATTTCTGAAAATATGCTACCTGAAGTAATGCCTTCTAGTCATATTTATGGCAATACAGATATTTCTCTTTTTGGAAAAGAAATACCTATTGCTGGAATAGCAGGAGATCAACAAGCTGCTTTATTTGGGCAGGCATGTCATCAAGAGGGACAAGCAAAAAACACTTATGGCACAGGTTGTTTTATGTTGATGAATACAGGCGAAAAACCAGTCAGTTCTAAATCAGGATTATTAACAACTATTGCTTGGGGTATTGATGGAAAAGTACATTATGCTTTAGAAGGTTCTGTTTTTATTGCAGGTGCAGCTATACAATGGTTGAGAGATGGTTTAAAAATTATTGATGAATCTCCAGATTCTGAGTTTTTTGCTATGAAAGTTCCAGATACAGATGGCGTTTATGTGGTTCCTGCTTTTGCAGGTCTTGGAGCTCCTTATTGGGATATGTATGCAAGAGGCGCTATTTTTGGACTCACTAGAGGAACGAATAAATCTCATTTAATACGTGCTACGTTAGAATCTTTAGCTTATCAAACGAGAGATGTATTAGATGCTATGGTGAAAGATTCAAAAGTAGAGTTAACCTCATTACGAGTAGATGGAGGAGCCTCTGCAAACAATTTATTAATGCAATTTCAAGCAGATATTTTAGGGACAGAAGTAGAACGTCCTAAAGTGATTGAAACCACAGCGCTAGGTGCTGCTTATTTAGCAGGTATAGCCGTTGGTTTTTGGAAAATGAATGAAATTTCTAAAAATAGACAAACAGATATTCAGTTTCAACCTAAAATGGAAACTAAAAATAGAAATCAATTATATAAAGGTTGGAAAAAAGCAGTCCAGAGAACTATGGAATGGGAAAAGTAAATTTTTATATCTAAAAGAACATCTCTTTTATCTAAAAAATACTTTACTCTATAGGTAATTGTGCTAAATTAAAAATTAAAAATATAATTATGAAAAATTTAAAGACAACTCTTTTATTAATGATATTTTTTCAAATATCATTAATCGCTCAAATTAATTTTCAAAATTCTTCTTGGCAAGAAACGTTAACACAAGCTCAAAAAGAAAATAAATTTATTTTTGTTGATATTTATACCTCATGGTGTGGTCCTTGTAAAAAATTATCTAAAACAACTTTTCAAGATAAGGATTTAGGTAAAAATATGAATGAAAAATTTATTAGTGTTAAATGGGATGCTGAGAGTAAAGAATATGAAGAATTAGCAAAGAATTTCGGTGTCAATTCTTATCCTACATTGCTATACTTAAGTTCTAATGGAGAACTGATTTATAAAGTAGTAGGTTTTAAAACAGTTGAACAATTAAAAGAAGAAAATGATGTATTTTATAATCTAAAAACTAATGTTTCTCTTCAAGAAAAAGTTGAAAATTATGAAAAATTATCTGAATTAGAATTACAAGAAATTTTAAAAGAATATCTAACTAAAAAAATAGAATTTAAAACTAAATTATTTGATAGATATTATTCTTTAATTGAAAAAGATAAAACTCAACTTAAAGAAAATCTTTTAATTATCTTAGATAATATCAATGCAAATCATAGCTTAGAAATGTATGAAAAAGTAATAGAAAATATTTCTTCATCTTTTATTTTTAATACTGAAAATATGAAATTGAGAATTGCTATAATTTCAGATTTTAAAAAAAATATAGAGTCTAAAAAATTTAAAGCTACTCAAGAAAAAAATAAGGAAAAATTTGCTCGTGTTTTAAAAATTTCTGAAGAATTAGTTAAAAAAGAAAGTTTTAATTATAATAAAAAAGAAGTAGAAAAAAATAATCAACTTCAATGGTTGATTTATTATTCTAAAACAGAAATGAAAGATGAATATTTAAAACTGTCGCAAGAAGTAATAAAAAAATATGTAGATCCTTCAAAAGAACATAGAGCTTCTCTATTAAAAAGAGACTCTATGGTAATAAGAACAATAGCCAAAATGAGAGAGGAAAATGAAATGGTTAAAGATGCTTTTAATGAATCAGTTAACACAAAAAAAGATTTATATTTGATAACTCATATTTTTACCATGTATGAAGCCAATCTTTTATATGATATTAGTAAAAAATATTCTGAATTGTTTGATGATAAAAAGAATCTAAAACAAGCTTCTAAATGGGCTTTATTATCTTTAGAATATGTAAAAATGCCTCATTATTATATTAATGCTGCTAAAATTTTAATAAAAATAAAGAAAAAGAAAAAAGCTCAAGACCTAATTGATGAAGCTTTTCAATCGGAATTTTTAGATAAAGAAGATAAAAAAGAACTTAAAGAACTTCAACAATCTATTTAGTAAAAAATAACATTCAATTATTGTTATAAAAGTCATTTCAATTTTCCATAAATTGAAATGACTTTTATAATTTCACTATTACTGAACAAAATATTCAATAAGTTTTGATTCTAGTTTATTATTTGAAGTTGCCCAATTTTGAATGCTATGAATTAAACCCACATCTTTAGCAAAATAGGTGTAATCAAATTTTTCAGTCCAGGTAATTGAAGGAACATCATTAGTTATTCTTTGCTGATATTCTATGCAATCAAAGGAACCCGCAGAAACATCTATTGTAGTAGATGGATTTGATATAGTATTTTCAAATGTAAAGCCATAAGGATCACTAACAATTATAGAATAAGTTACTGTTTCATCATCTTGGGTATCTAAGAAACTATAAACAAATTCTCCTTTTTCATTCACTATATACCCTAGTGAATCCCTTCTATATTCTATTGAAGAAGAAAGGCCATTGATTTTTTCCAAAACATAATAGTTGGTTCCATTAATATTTTCAGTACCAATCACTCGGATAGTATCGCGATGATTCGTTGGACTACTATTTCCATTTTCATCAATATTAAATTTTTCATAAATCCAATAATTATCAACTGCTAAAGGATAAAAGTTATTAGAATTGGGAGTATCAGAATCTTTACAAGAATAAAAAAAGAGAATTAGAAATAGTTGTAATAAAAAAATGAATTTTTTCATGATTAATTTATTTTAATGATTAATTTTATTGCTTTATAACGATGATCTTATATTGATATTTCTTGATTGTAAAATTGTTAAAACTTTGTTAAGGAAATTATCTTTGTTAGAATAAGGAAAACTCTCAACATGAAAAAAATAGGAATTACAGGAGGAATTGGAAGTGGAAAATCTACAATATGTAAAATATTTGAAGTATTGGGAATTCCTATTTATTATGCAGATGATAGAGCTAAATGGCTCATGAAAAATGATCCAGAACTAGTCAAAGGAATTACAAAATTGATTGGAAAAAAAGCCTATAAAAAAAGCGGTAAACTCAATCGAAAATATATTGCAAAAATCATTTTTAATGATAAAGAAAAATTAGAAAAAATGAATGCATTAGTTCATCCCGCAGTTTGGATGGATGGAGAAAAATGGAATCAAGAAAATGAGCAAGAAGTATATACTTTAAAAGAAGCCGCCTTACTTTTCGAATCAGGGGGCTATCAATTAATGGATAAAATGATAACTGTTTATGCCCCTCAAGATATTAGACTTGAAAGAGTAATGCAACGCGATGATGCCAATTTAGAAGAAGTTAAAGCTAGGATGGATAAGCAAATGGCAGAAGAAAAAAAAATAGAATTAGCCGATTATGTCATTCATAACTATGGAAATCATTCTTTAATTCAACAAGTCTTACAAATTCATAAAGAATTATCTATTTTAGACGTTTAAATCTAGGCGGTTTATTACTTTTGCATAGATTATAATTAAAAAATTAATAATGAAAAGATACTTATCATACATTTTTTTAGGTCTTCTTATTGTAAGCCAATTATCTTGTGAAGATAATTCTATTGATACCGAAAGAGAGGAAATTAGAGCCTATTTAGAAGCTCAAGGGAAATTAGCACAAGCCATAGAAACTCCTGAAGGTGTTTTTATTTGGATGGCTGAAGAAGGTCTAACTAATTCAGGTTCTCCAGACATTAGCTCTACCGTTAATGTTAAATATGAAGGATGGTTATTAGATGGAGGAGATATTTTTGATTCTTCTTTTGGTTCTACTCAACAATTAATATTAGCCAATACTATTTTAGGATGGAGAGTGGCTTTGCCTTATTTTAATAAAGAAGGTAAAGGAGAAATATATATTCCTTCTGCTTATGGATATGGTGATTTAGATACTCCTTCTTCTTCTGGAGCAAGTATCCCTGGAGGTTCTATTTTAGTATTTGACATTGAATTAGTAGGATTCTTTTAAACTATAAAATTACTATGCATATTTTAGTAATTAATTGCGGAAGTTCTTCCGTAAAATCAGAAATCATTAATACAATATCTGGCGATAGAATATTAGAAATGAATATTCATCGTATTTTGGATACTCCAATAATTGAATGTGATGGAGAAGAGATTCATTGTGAAAAAACAGGGCATGATTTTGTTTTAAATAAAGCCTTTCCTTTACTCCTTCAAAAAATAGGAGATATAACTATAAATGCAATAGGGCATCGAGTAGTTCATGGAGGACAAGCATTTGATGAACCTGTAATGATTACAAATGAAGTCAAAAAAGCTATTGAAGAGCTAAATCCTTTAGCTCCTCTTCATAACCCAATTAACTTATTAGGAATTCAAATTGCAGAACAATATTTTACAGATATTCCTCATGTTGCCGTTTTTGATACTGCTTTTCATGCCACACTTCCTAGAAGAGCAAAAACTTACGCTATTCCTCATACATTAAGTCAAAAATATAATATTCAGCGGTATGGTTTTCATGGAACAAGCCATGAATATGTAGCAAAAGAAGCTGCTCGGTTTTTAAATTCTAATATTAAAGATTTAAGAATTATTACTTGTCATTTAGGAAATGGCTCAAGTATGGCAGCTATAGAATATGGACGAAGCGTTGAAACAAGTATGGGAATGACGCCCTTAGAAGGCTTAGTAATGGGAACTCGAAGTGGAGATATAGATGCGGGTATTTTATTATATCTTCAACAAAAAGAAAATTTATCTATAAAAGAAATAGATGATCTTCTTAATAAAAAAAGTGGATTAAAAGGGATTAGTGGTGATACAAATGATATGAGAGATATTATTGAAAAAGCCGCTCAAGGAGATGATCATTGTCGTTTAGCCATTCAAGTTTTTGCTCATAGAATTAGAAAATATATAGGAGCATATTCTGCTGTAATGGGAGGTGTTGATGTTATTGTATTTACTGGAGGAATAGGAGAAAATAGTCCTATGGTAAGACATCGTTCTACTCAAAGATTAGATTATTTAGGAGCTATTATTAATGAAGATAAAAACCATGATATTCATTTATCTAAAGATAATCCTATAGGAGAATTTTCTTGGAATCATAGCAAAGTTAAATTATTAGCCATTCAAACAGATGAACAATTATCAATTGCTCGTCAAACAGAAAAATTGATTCAAGAAGATTTAAAAGTCAATACGATTCCTCCAATTCCTGTAGCTATTTCTGCTCGACATATTCATTTAAGTAGAGAAACTTTAGACCAATTATTTGGAGAAGGATATGAATTAACAGTAAAAAAGCCCTTATCTCAACCTGGACAATTTGCTGCCAATGAAACAGTACAAGTAATTGGACCTAAAAACCAATTTGAGACGGTTCGTATTTTAGGGCCTGTACGGTCTAAAAATCAATTAGAAATTTCTAGAACAGATGAATTTTTTCTAGGAATAGATGCTCCTATTAGGGAATCAGGAAAAACAGAAAATACGCCAGGTTGTGTTTTAGTAGGACCTAAAGGAAAAGTACAAATTCATGATGGAGTGATTTGTGCATGGCGACATATTCACATGACACCCCAAGATGCTGAAATTTTTGGTGTTGTAGATAGAGATATTGTTGATGTAAAAATTCAGAGCGATGAAAGAAGTCTTGTTTTTGGAAATGTTCTAATTCGGGTTTCTCCTAAATATAAATTAGAAATGCATATTGATACAGATGAAGGAAATGCAGCAGAAATTGGTAAAGGAGCTACAGGCGTTTTGTATATCACAACAGATGGAAATGCCCAATTGACTAAGAAAAAATTAAAAACAGTATAATATTGAAAATATAACTTTAAACAACTTTTTATTATGGAAAGTAATTTATTAGATGACGATTTTTTTGAAGAAAATCCATCTACAATAAAAGATAAAAAAACAATTCAACTGATTAATAAAACAAAAATTAATGCAAACGAAAAAATAAAAGATGTTAAAAATGCACAAACAACTTTAATTGTATTATCTGTTCTTGTAATTATTGGAATGATAGTGAGTTTATCAATGAATTCAGGTATTCTTGTTTCTCATACTGAAATTATTATAGAATCGGTTTTTTTATTTTGTGTTTATTCTATATGTGCATTTAGAGTCAGATTTAATCCTAGAGTATCTATTTTGATTGCTTTATTATTATATCTTTTTATGAATGTATTAATTATATTTTTAGAGCCTCAAAGTGCAATTAATGGTTTTATTCTTAAAATGATAATTATATTTTATTTATTAAAAGGAACTATAGCCGCTTTTCAATTGAATAAAAATTTTGAACTATTATATTCATTAGGTGTTCCTAAAAAAGAAATAGAAGATGCCAAGAAAAAATTTATGAGAATGCCATTAATGGAATACCCCAAAGAAATACAAAACGAATCATAAAATAAAAAATAAATAATTTGAATATTATTATAAGAATATTGAGAACAATTTGGGGAATTTGGTGGACCTTATGGTTTATGATTACGGTCATTATTTTTGCTCCATTTCATATCATTTTAGCACCTATTTTTGGAGAAAGAGCAGCTAAGTTTTTAATGTGGATAACGTATAGAGTAGGGGCTTATTTTATTTTAATTCCTAGTCTTACTTTTTTAAAAAATCATGGTAGAGAAAAAATAGATAAAAATACACCTGCTATCATTG
>JAHDII010000140.1 GCA_020630895.1 Saprospiraceae bacterium | reverse complement strand
TCAAATAGTAATTATGGCAATAATATTGTTTTGTGGGATATTTTATTAGGAACTCGTTATTTACCTAAGCAAGTAAGTATTCATCATGATCATATTGGTTTACCACAAGGAACCAATTTTCCAGATACCTATTTTGGACATTTTATGGTACCATTCAATTGGGAAAATGTTCGTTATGATAGAAAAGAAAACAAGGAAGCTTATGAAGCTCGATTAAAAAAAGAAAAAGAAAGCAAAGGAAAATTCAAAATTTGGGATTCTCCAAAAGTATATGATAGAAAATAATTAAAAATGCCCCAAAGGAAATCAATCCAAAGAGGCATTTACTATGAGAACAAGTGAGTAATTTTTATTTTTGTGGAGCAACAGGGTAAAAAAACTGTTCCGTTACAATCTTTCCATTTTGTACTTCAAATACACAAACTTCTTCTATTTGTTGCCTACCCATGCCTTTAAAAGTAACATCGTTTTTCATGGTACAAGAGAAAAAATTTCCAGCAACTAAAGGATCTGAAACTTCAGCACTATGCATTTCTTCTACCATTTCTGCCCATGCTTTTCCTTTTTGTTGAATGGCATCCATTCCTTCAGCTCTTTCCATTGGAGCACCTTTAGGCTCAATACTTACAGCATTTACATCATATAAATCTGCTTGTGCTTTATCATATAATCCTTGACGACAAAGATTTACTAATTGATTGGCAACTTCCTGTGTAGTCATAATTTTTAAATTTTAGTAATTTTAATTTTGTACTTCAATACAAAAATATAACAAATAGTTTTAAATAACAAATATTTTAACATTTTTTGTTTAATTTGTGTTTGGGATGTATTTTACAATGAATTGTATAGGAATATTTTTAAATTTCTAGGAAGCTATTATTTTTGTAAAATGGGAATGAAACAAACAATTATTGCACCCTTTGCAAAGCAAGTATCAAAAAGTATTCATCGTTGGGCAGCTCAACCGATCAAGGCTCAAGAAAAACAATTCCAAGCTTTATTAAAAGGTGGAATGAATACGATCTTTGGAAAAGATCATGATTTTAAGAATATTAAAAATTATGAAGATTTTAAAAAACGTGTTCCTATTCGAGATTATGAAGGATTAAAAAAATATATAGAACTGATACAAGCAGGGAAAAGAGATGTATTGTGGAAAGGAGTTCCTAAATATTTTGCTAAAACTTCAGGTACAACTTCTGGAGCAAAATTTATTCCTTTAACCAAAGAGAGCATTCCTAATCATTTTGGAACAGCAAGAAATGCCTTATTTCATATTGTTGCCCAAACAGGCAATGGCGATTTTTTTGATGGCAATATGATTTTTCTTTCTGGAAGCCCAGAAATTAAAAAAATCAATGGAATTTTAACAGGGCGATTATCGGGTATTGTAAATCATCAGGTACCCCAATGGCTCAAAAAAAATCAAGTACCTTCTTGGGAAACGAATTGTATTGAGGAATGGGAAGAAAAATTAGATAAAATAGTTGAAGAAACACATGATAAGGATATGCGACTCATCAGTGGAATTCCTCCTTGGGTACAAATGTATTATGAACGCCTCTTAGATTATACAGGTAAAAAAACGATTAAAGAAATTTTTCCTAATTATTCCATGTTTGTATATGGAGGTGTTAATTTTGAACCCTACCGAGCTAAATTAGAAGAATTAATAGGTGAAAGTATTCCAACTGTAGAAACTTATCCTGCTTCAGAAGGATTTATTGCTTTTCAAGATTTACCTCAAAATGAAGGACTATTATTAAATGTAAAATCAGGAATATTTTTTGAATTTATTCCTGCTGATGAAATTTTTAATGAAAATCCTACTCGTCTATCTTTAAAAGATGTAGAACTAGGTGTTAATTATGCGATTATTATTAATAATAATGCAGGACTTTGGGGCTACAATATTGGCGATACTGTAGAGTTTGTTTCTAAGAAACCCTATCGCTTAAAAGTAACAGGTAGAATTAAACATTTTATCTCCGCTTTTGGCGAACATGTAATTGGTAAAGAGGTCGATCAAGCCATGAATACTACTGCTCAAAAAAATAATGTTCGAATTATAGAGTTTACAGTAGCACCACAAATTACACCTCCTAATGGAGAAACACCTTATCATGAATGGTTCGTTGCATTTGATAATATGCCCAAAAATATGGAGCAATTTGCTAAAGATTTGGATCAAGAAATGATTCAGCAAAATATTTATTATCAAGATTTAATAGAAGGAAAAATATTACAACCTTTAAAAATTACAGCTCTTCAAAAAGATGCTTTTATCAATTATATGAAAACTCAAGGAAAATTAGGAGGACAAAATAAAGTGCCACGTCTTGCTAATGATAGAAAAATTGCGGATATTTTAGAGCAATTCAAATTATAAGAGCTTGTTTATGTCAGATTCTAAAAAGAAAAAAAGCAAATGGGGTATCAATACTAAAAAAGTATTTTGTCCTAATTGTAATGAAGAACAGCCCAAAGTAAGAAAACCTAAAAATTTGCGACAATTTTTATGGGGTGGTTTTACTTGTAACAATTGTTCTTGCGAAATGGATAAATATGGTAATGAAATAAAAAAATAAATATTGTTATTTTCTTCAATCAAAAGAATTGATCTTCTATTTCTTAAAATATTATTGATAAGCCTTAAATTGGGTTTACTATTTTATACTATTGATGTATTTCTATATTATACTTTTATTAATAATAAAGTTGTACTTAATTTCTTAGTTCTTATTCTTTTAATTTCCGTTCTCTTTTTTATTTATCATTTGGTTAAAATGAGAAGAGGAGGATTCATATTTCTCCTTTCCTTCTTTATTGTTGGATTTATTGCTTTTTTCATTCATAAATATACTAATGGAGATCCTATTTATCATTTTTTGAAAATTCATTTAGGAGATGAAAAGTTAGTAGAGTTTGCTTTAATTTTGACTTCATGTATTCTATTATTAGAAGGATTTTCAATGAAATGGATTCAAAAAATAGAAGAAAAATACCACGATGATCTCCCTAATATTTTAGATTCTTTTGAAGATAAATAAATTTTTTGCGAATTTTCGCTAGAATTCATGCATTTCCTATAAATTCTCCTTATTTTTATGAAAAAGAAGTATTTCTCAAACTAAAAATAGAATAGAATATGTCGAAGTATATGAGTATGGAGAACCTTAAATTCTTACTTCATGAGGTTCACAACTTAAGCGAATTATTTCAATATGAAAGATTTCAAGATTATGATAAGGAAGCGATTGATATCTTATTAGATTCTGCAAAAGATGTTTCTGATAAAGTATTTTATCCTCATTTTAGAGCGATGGACGAAGAACCTGTTCGTTATGAAGATGGTAAAATTATAGTACATCCATCCTTAAAAGGAATGATAGACGGTTATGCTGATTTAGGCTTGATAGGAGGTATTTTTGATTATGATGATGGAGGGATTCAATTGCCAGGTACAATTATGAGTGCTTGTAATCATATTTTTGAATCTGCTAATAATCATGCTATTGGCTATATGGGTTTAACTACAGGTTCTGCTAATTTAATTGCTACTTTTGGAAGTCAAGAATTAAAAGAACAATACGTTCCTAAAATGATTACAGGAGAATGGATGGGAACTATGTGTTTAACTGAACCCCAAGCAGGAAGTTCTTTATCTGATGTAGCTACTTCTGCTAGTCCACAAGAAGATGGTTCTTATACCATAAAAGGTCAAAAAATATTTATTTCTGGTGGCGATCACCAATTTGCCGATAATTTTATTCATTTAGTACTGGCAAGAATTGATGGAGCTCCAGCAGGAACAAAAGGAATATCTTTATTTGTAGTTCCTAAGTTTTTACCTCAAGCAGATGGTTCTTTTGCTGAAAATGATGTCCTTACCGCAGGAGATTTTCAGAAAATGGGACAAAGAGGATATGCTACAGCTCATCTTGTTTTTGGAGAGAATACAGGTTCTAAAGGTTTCTTAGTAGGGGAGGCAAATAAGGGCTTAAAATATATGTTCAAAATGATGAACGAAGCAAGAATTGAAGTAGGAATTACAGCAACTTCAACTGCTACCGCAGCTTATTATGCTTCATTACAATATGCAAATGAACGCCCACAAGGAAGAAGAATCCAAAGTTCAGGTAAAAAAGATGCTACCAAAGAGCAAACATTAATTATTAATCATCCTGATGTTCGTAGAATGTTGCTATTACAAAAAGCAATTGTCGAGGCATCATTAAGTTTAATTGTTGAAAGTTCTAAAGCATCTGATTTATCTCATGCTACTGAAGGAGATGAAGCTCATAAAAATCATTTATTATTAGAATTACTCACTCCAATTACTAAAACATATCCTTCAGAAATGGGACGTATTTCTATTAATAATGGATTACAAATTTTAGGAGGTTATGGTTTTTGTTCTGATTTTCCTTTACAACAATATTATAGAGATATTAGAATTTGTGCTTTATATGAAGGAACAACAGGAATTCAATCTTTAGATTTATTAGGTCGTAAAGTAACGATGCAAAATGGTCAAGCACTTCAAGTATTAATGACTGAAATGCAAGAAGCTATCCAAGCAGCTTCTACTCATGATGAATTAAAACCTTATGCGAATGAATTAATGAAAAGTTTAGGACTAACACAAGAAGTACTAACTCATTTAATGCCTTTTGCAATGCAAGGAAATTATGAACGCTATTTAATGGATGCTAGTTTGTTTATGGAAATGGCAAGTACTATAGTTATTGGATGGCAATGGCTAAAAATGGCAACATCAGCAAAAGTAGCTTTAGTTTCTGGAAATAAAACTTATACAGATGAATTTTATGAAAGTAAAATTCATACGATGAAATTTTTCTTTAAATATGAAATGCCTAAAATTTTAGGTCTAGCACATACTTTAAAAAATAATGAAGTATTAACCATTATTGAAGAAAAACAAGTAGCATTTTAATTGTCCAATATCTCGGAATAATGTTTAATAAAAAAGGATGAACTCAATTGAATTCATCCTTTTTTATTAGGTTAAACATTCAAAAAATAAAATTCATCTACAATTTCAAAGTGCCAAATTTATATTTTTTCATTTTTCTTGTTCCAATAACCAATTTATTCCCTTCAGAAAAACTTAATGAAGGAACAAAGAAAGAATCTACTTCTTTATTAGTAAAAATAGTTTTTCTTTTTTCTACTTTTCCGTCTTGATTAATAATACAAATATCTGTATAACGACTTCCTTTTTTGATACCGCTATTTTTTACTTCTTTTCTTTCGGCTCTTTTTTTATAATCGTTAAATACTAAATAAATTTTTCCATCATAAGGAATATAAGCAAAAGAACGTTCTATAATAGCACGACTACCAAAATTCTTTTCTATTTTTTCAATATGAATTAAATCTCCTTGAGTATTAAAACGAGGAATAATAATTTCATCAGAATGATAAGTATAATAAGTTCTCCATTGTCCATTAGAATAAGTTTGATGAGTTTTAGTATATAATTTTTCTGCAATAAAAGAAAAAGATCCATCATCAAAAGTAATCCATTTTAAAATATCAAAAGAGTAGGAAACTCCTTTATCTTTTTTAATTTGTTTTTTTGTAGCAAGACCTTCCATAAATTCTTCAGAAAATTTATGAGTGGCTAATTCTACTGCTTCTGAATGAATATCTATTTTTCCAAAAAATACACCACTTACTCTTTTCTTTTTTCCATATTCAGAATAAAAACCACCTAAATAAACATCATTGGTCGCAGGTTGTAAAAATAAATTAGCTTCATTAATTTTATCTTTATTTTTTAGTGTTACAGCAATTTCAGAAAAATCTCCTTCCGTAACTTTAAAAATTTTAAATGTACTTTGGATATCATCCTCTTTATCTTTCTTTTTTCTTCTATCTCTATAAAAAGTAGAAATAAATATTTTTCCTTCATCAGAAACTAAAAAATCATCAATCACTAAATCCTTATCTCTGTATGGAAATTTTTGAGTTTTTTTCCAGACCTTTTTTAAATTTTCATCAAATACAGTAATTTTAATTTCATCAGCTTTAGATTTATTCTCTATATGAGAATAAAAAACAACATACTTTTTATTGGCACTGGTTCTGTAACCTCCTCCTTCTCGATTTTCTTCAAATATTTTTTTGACTTTGCCAAATTTTCCTTTATTAAACTCCGCCACTAAATTATGATACTTTTTTTGCTTTTTATCATATTGCCACATATAGGCAAAAGTTTTAGAATTTGTTTTGATAAAGCTAGAAGGGGTGATTTTTTTACCATTATATTTTAATTGAATCTTTTTATTAGATACTAATTTATGATTGTAATCAAAAGTTAAAAGAGTACCTCCTTTTTTCTTAGGACGCATATTAACATAATAATGTTTGGCATCATGTCCTACTACAAAGAAATTAGAATAAAGTCCTCCTTCTTTTTTATAATGGGGGCCCCATTTAATTTTTTGGGCATCAATACTTGAAAAAATAAAAAGAAAGGTAATACATAAGAGAATTGTTTTTTTCATTGTTATAAAAAATTTGTTAATAAATAAAATAGATATTCGGATATATATATAATCAATTTTTGTAAAAATGTGTGATGTTAGATTATAGATATAAATCAAATATATAGAATAAAAAATAGATATACAATTAAATTTATGTTATGATGTTTTTTGCATGGTTAAATTATCCGTAATATTGCAGCATGAAATGGTATCTATTTATCATATTATTGTTTTATATGGCGGCTTGTCAGCCAGATGCTCCTTCGGAAATAGTTTCAATAGAAGAACCTATTTGTAAAGAAGACTCCTTGTTGTTAATCATTCAAGATCAAAAACATATTATTGACTCTTTAAGCATTCTAACCTTATTTCATACTCAAAAAATAGATACATTAGGACCTAATGAAATTGCTTTAGATTCTATATCCGCTATTCAATATGAAAATGATTGGAAACCTTTTAATGATGTTGATGAATATTATGATAAATTTTTTGAAGGTAAGGAAGAATATATTACAGATGGTTTTGATTTTCCTGTAGGAAAACCAGATGGAGAAGGATATTATGTTGCTAGACGATTTATGCAAGATAGACATTTAGGAGATGATTTTAATGCTCGTTCTGGAGGGAATACAGATTTAGGAGATCCTGTATATGCGATTGCTAATGGTTTTGTTTCTTTTTCATTCGATTTAAAAGGGGGGTGGGGGAATACCATGAGAATTATTCATAAAACACCAGAAGGAAAATTTTATGAATCATTATATTCTCATTGTCAAAAAAATTATATCCAATATGGGCAATATGTAAAACGAGGACAATTAATTGGAACGATAGGAACAGCACATGGAAAATATCCTGCACATTTGCATTTGGAATTAAGAACAGAAGTTAATTTACCTTTAGGAAAAGGATATAATACAGATGTTTCTGGATATACTTCTCCTACATTATTTATTAGAGATAATCGACCACGATGGTGATGAGAATAAATGTATTACAATTTCTTTTTATTTTTTTATTAATGATTTTTAATGAATCATTAATTGCCCAAAATGTTGAAGATTGTCAAAAAATAAAAAAAGGAAAATTTATCTTTGAAACCGCAAATGAAGAAATTTTTTTAATTAAAAGAAGTCATAAAAAACAAATTGAAATTTCTTTAAAAAATAATATTAAAATTATTACAAAAATTAATTGGATTTCTCCTTGTGAATATGAATTAAGTTTTTTAGAATCTAATTCAGATGATGAAAATATTTCTAAATTTTATAAAATTCCTATTCGTGTAAAAATATTATCTGTCGAAAAAAATAAATATACTTTCACCTCTTCAGGATTTGATGAATTAATTCAAATAGGAGGAGAAATGAAAAAAATTAATAGAAGAACATATAAAAAATATTTAAGGAATCATTCAAAATAAAAAAATAAAAAATTTAATGTTTATCAATAATAAGGGTCTTAACTATTTTAAGG
>JAHDII010000139.1 GCA_020630895.1 Saprospiraceae bacterium | reverse complement strand
AAAACCTTGATATCGTAAGTCTGCGACTTGCGACTAATACGTCATAAAATGAATGACATTTTGATTCCTTATTGTATATCCTTTTGCCATGATTTTTATTTTGAATAAATATAAAGATAATTATTTTTTTTGCCTCATAATATTACTTAACACTAAATTTTACAGTAATTGTTCCGCATTGTTTATCTCTTTCTCCAGGAGAAAAACGATACTTTTTGACTCCATCTTCGGCAAGTTTAATTAGTGTAGCATCGGTTGTTGTAGAGCCTCCTTGAGTACGTTTAGCAGAAATAACTTTTCCATCGCTGCCTACACATGTTTTAACGACAACAATTCCTGTTTTTTGAGAATTATCTGTTATTTTAGGTCTAAAAACAACTTCTCTCCCTGCAAATCCTTCTCCTACATCTCCTGTTCCTGTTGTAATACCGTCTAAATTATTTAGATTGGATTCTCCTTCATTATCTCCATTATTATTACTATCTTCTCCATCTCCTCCTCCTAATAAATCGCTTAATTCTTTTTTCTTTTTATCAAGGGCATCTTGTTTCTCTTTTGCAATCCTATCTGCCTCTTCTTTAGCTTTTCTATCTGCTTCTTCCTTTGCTTTTTTAGCATCTTCTGCTGCTTTTTTCTTAGCAGCTGCTATTTTTTTTCGTTCTTCTTCCTCCTTTTTTTTCATATTAATACTATCATCTTCATCTGATGTAGCAACTTCTTTGCTAGAAGCATCTTCTGTATCATTATTATCTTCATTGTTGGAAGAGGATTCACTAGAATCATTAGAGGTATTAGAAGTTTCCGTTTCTGTATCTTCTGTATCTGTGCTAGGAATATCAGTATCAGGACCACTGCTTTCATCACTCATAGGCTCTCCAAGATCTAAAAGGATGCCCATAGGCTCTTCTGGAGGCTCTTCATAAGAAAAGATAGGTAAGGTTAATAAAAACATTAGAATGGCTGTAAGTACAGCTGTAAAAGCTGCACTTTTCTTTCTGTTTTCAGATTCTTCTGGATTTTCAAACGTTTCCATAATACCACATTTTTAAGTGGGTATTCAATAATGTAAAACTATCCGTTTTTAACAGGATCAGTGGCTAATATTACTCCTATACGGAGTTCTAAAGCAATATCCATTACTGTTACCACATTTTCAATAGGAACGCCAGTTTCTGCTACTATGGGTATAGTAATTTGTTTTCTAGTTTTTTTGGCTTTTAGTGCTTTATTAACTCTCTCTGTTACAAGAGCTCTCACCTTACTTTTTCTTGTCTTTTCTCCATCAACATACCATTCTCCATTTCTAGTAATAGAAACAGGTATAGAAACAGGAGCATCAATGACTACTTTAGATTTTGAAGTAGGTAACTTCAATTTTAAAGCATTAGGACTTACTAAAGTAGAAGTCAAAATGAAAAATATAAGTAATAAAAAAATGATGTCAGTCAAAGATGACATACTAAACTCAGCACTTACTTTATTTCCTCTTTTTAATCCCATAATATATTGGATTATAAATGATTATCAAATTTTATTATGCCGCTGGTTCTTGTAATATATCAATAAAATCCATAGCAGAAGCTTCAATTTTAAAGATTACTTTATTCACCTTTGATACTAATAAATTATATCCTACAAAAGCTAAAATACCAACAAATAAACCAAAGGCAGTTGTTAATAAAGCTTGGTAAATACCACCTGCTAACTCTGATGCTTCTGGATTAGATGCCATGGATTGAAAGGTAATAATCATACCTGTTACAGTACCAAAGAATCCAATCATAGGAGCAGCACCTGCAATACTTGCTAAAGTAGATAGGTTTTTTTCAAGTTTGAATACTTCTAAATTACCTACATTTTCAATAGCTGCATTAATATCTTTTAATGGTTTTCCTATTCTCATTAATCCTTTTTCTACAACTCTTGCCACAGGAGTATCTGTACGTTGACATAAAGCTCTAGCGGCTTGTAAATGACCTTGTTGAACACTGGTTCTAATAGAGTTCATAAAGCCTTGATCCACACTTTCTGCACGAGAAATAGTCAAGTATCTTTCTATAAAAATATATGAAGCTAAAATGGATAATAGAACTAGTATTACAACAATAACTATTCCTAAAGGGCCACCTTCCATTAGGGTGCTAAATATGCTTTGAGTGTCACCTTCTGAAGCCTTATCCTGAAATAACAGAATGGGATAATAGAACATAATATTTATCTTATTTAGATGATTAAACGATTAGTTTTGATAAATTATTTCCTAGAAATTAAATTTCGAGGCGTAATGTATGATATTTTTTTATGATATGCCAATATTATAGGAAACAAGTTATATAAATTAATGATATATAAACGGTATTCCTATAATTGTAGCCTATTTTTTTGTGCTTTTGACTTCTTTTAAAAATATAGAATAAACGGGAAAATGATCTGAATATCCTCCTTGATATTCTCCTCCAGCAAAGGTTCTAAAAGGATATCCTTTATATTGTCCAGTCTTTTGAACCAAATATTTTTTATTATAAATTTTAGCTTTATGAAAGAAATATCCATCTGTTTTTCCCTTTAAAAAACCAGCACTCATAATCATTTGATCAAATAAGCTCCAAGCATCTCGATAAGCTAAAGTTCCAATACCTTTTTTAAAATATTCTATCATAGGGTTATACATCACATCTCCTACAATTTTTTCAGGATTTTTCTTTCCTTTCATAATCGTTTTTACACTAGGACTGATAGGATCATCATTCAAATCTCCCATCACAAAAACTTTAGACATAGGATTCTTTTTCATGATAACATTGATTGTATCCTTACACACTTTTGCTGCGGCATTTCTAAAAGGTTGTGAACGTTTTTCTCCTCCACTTCTACTAGGCCAGTGATTGACAAAAACATGTATAGTATCTGTATCAAAAATGCCTTTTACATATAAAATATCACGAGTAAATTTTCTATCTCCATCAGAATCATATAATAAAACAGGCATCGCTTTAGAATCTAATACCTTAAAATATTTAGGATTGTATAATAAAGCACAATCAATTCCTCTTTTATCTGGAGAATCATAATGTACAATTTGATAATTGCGGCTTTTAATCGCTTTTTCTTTTACAAAATCTTCTAATACTTTTTTATTCTCAATTTCAGAAACTCCTAATAAAGCTAAACCATCAGGACTCATATCTGTTCCAACATCTACAACTACTTTGGCTAGATTTTTAAGTTTTTCTTTATACTTTTCAGATGTCCACTGTCTTCCTCCTTCAGGTAAAAACTCTTCATCATTAATTTTTTCATCATCTACAGTATCAAATAAATTTTCGAAATTATAAAAACCTATAATTCCTACTTTATATTGTTTGTTTTTTTGTGCAAAAGATTGATTTACAATCAAAAAAATAATGCTAACTAATGTAATATACTGTTTCATTTATTCAATTTTCCTCAAATATATTGATTCATGAGTACTATTTATATTAAAAATATACTAAATCTTTTAAGTAAAGAATTAATTTTTGGTTAATGGAAGACATATAGTTTAACTATTTTAACAAATATTATCAAATGATTGACTAATTTTACCTCATATTTATATTTAATACTTTATTATTAATAAAACAGATGAAATATATCACACTCATATTCTTATTCACATTTGGAGCGTTTCAAACTATAGCACAAAATTCTGTAAAAGGTACTATTGTTGATAATAATGGAAATGGCTTAAATGATGTTGTAGTATCTGTAGATAAATCTGAACTCAGCACGATTACTGATGAAAATGGAATGTTTAGTTTAGAGAACATTGACAGTGAAAAAATAACACTTACCTTTTCTAAAGAAGGATGGAATAATTTTTCAATGGATGTTGATTTTTCAGAAACTAAAAATGTAGATTTAGATAAAATCAAATTAACAATTGTTTCTGATAATAATATTCCAATATTAACACTTTCTGAAACAGATTTAGAAGATGAAAATGATTTTGAAAATGTATCTGGATTGTTAACAGCATCAAGAGATATTTTTTCAAATGCAGCAGCATTTAATTTTGGTGTAGCTCGATTTAGAGTAAGAGGTTATGATAGTAATACTTCTGAAATTTATATTAATGGTTCTTCTATGAATGATTTAGAAACAGGAAGAACATTTTGGTCAGCTTGGGGAGGTTTAAATGATGTTTTTAGAAATAGAGAAGCAACGTTAGGTCTTAATCCTGGTTCATTTGCTTTTGGAGGAATTAATGGAGCAACAAATATTGATATAGGAGCTTCTTCTCAAAGAAAACAAAAGCGAATCAGTTATGCGAGTTCTAACCGTTCTTATCGACATAGAATTATGGGAGTATATACTCCTAAATTAAAAAACGATTGGTTCTTAACTCTTTCTGGTTCTAGAAGATGGGCACAAGAAGGATATGTAGAAGGAACATTTTATGATGCGTGGTCTTACTTCTTTGGAGTAGAAAAAAAGTTTGGACAACAATCTTTGGCATTCAATATTTTTGGAGCGCCTAACAAAAGAGGGCGGGCGAGTGCGAGTACTCAAGAAATGTATGATATTGCAGGAACTAATTATTATAATCCTAATTGGGGCTATCAAGAAGGAGAAAAACGTAATGCTAGAGTAGCTAATGCCCACCAACCTATTGCTATTCTTCAGCATAAGTTGAATCTTAAAAAGAATACTTCTTTAAATACATCATTGTCTTATCAATTTGGAAGAAATGGTTCTACTCGTTTAGATTGGAATAATGCTAGAGACCCTCGCCCAGATTATTATCGTTATTTGCCAAGTTATGTAGAAAATGCACAAACAGCTCAAATGGTTTGGGATGCTATGGCAGCAAATGAAGGCCTACGTCAATTAGATTGGACTTATATGTATAATACCAATGGATTTTCTGATGTAGAAACGATTGAAAATGTAGATGGAAGACCTGGAAATACGGTAACAGGACTTCGCTCTAAATATGTGATTGAAGAATCTCGATATGATAAGCAAAAAGCAGATGCTAATATTAATTTTAATACTTTAATAGGAGAAAACGTAACACTCAATTCAGGAGTTTATTATAGATGGCAAAAAACAAGAAATCATAAAGTTTTGAATGATTTATTAGGTGGCGATTTCTTTTTAGATATAGATAGATTTTCTGAAAGAGATTTTCCAGATAATCCAGAAGTTTTACAAAATGATTTGAATAATCCTAATAAAATTGTTCGTGAAGGAGATTCTTATGGTTATGATTATGATGGAGTAATTAATAAAGCAGGAGTTTGGCTTCAAACACAAATTAATTTAGATAAAGTAGATCTTTTTGTTGCAGCTAATGGTTCACAAACTAATTTCTGGAGAGATGGGAAATATGTGAATGGTCGTTTCCCTGATAATTCTTTTGGGAAATCTGAAGTTCAAAAATTTATGAATTATGGTGTTAAGTTAGGTTCTGTCTATAAAATTAATGGACGAAATTATTTATTTGCTAACGCATCATATCTTACAACTCCTCCTTCTTATAGAAATGCATACCTATCTCCTAGAACTAGAGATCAGGTAGCTCCTAACCTAACAAGTGAGAAAATAGTATCAACAGAAGGAGGATATTATTTGAAATCTCCATACTACAAAGCAAGAGTAACAGGATATTTTACACAATTCAAAGATGGTATAAGAACTATGAGTTTTTATCATGATGGAGAGCAAGCCTTTGTAAATTATACACTTACAGGAATAGATAAAAAACACTTTGGTATTGAACTCGCTGGTGAAGCTCAAATTGTAACAGGTTTAAGTATCAATGCAGTTGCTGCTATAGGACAGTATATATATAATAGTAGGCCCTTAGCATATATCACTCAAGATAATGATTCCGAATTATTGGCAGATGGACAAACGATTTACCAAAAGAACTTTTATATTCCAGGAACACCTCAACAAGCATATTCTTTTGGCTTACGATATAACTCTCCAAAATTTTGGTTTGCTAATGTAAGCGTGAATCTATTTAATGAAATGTATTTAGATTTTAATCCTGATAGAAGAACTGCTGCTGCTGTAGAACCCATTACTTATGGTTCTGATGAATGGACAACAACAATCAATCAAGAAAGGTTAGATCCTCAAGTAACAATGGATTTGTTTGGAGGGAAATCTTGGAGATTTGATTATAAATATTATATCTATCTAACAGTAGGTGTAAGTAATGCTTTAAATAATAGACAATTTATTACAGGAGGTTTTGAACAATTGCGTTTTGATGGAGAAGATATCAATAAATTTCCTAATAGATATTATTATGCTTATGGCATTAATTATTTTGCTCAAATAGCATTTAGATTTTAATTATTAATAAAAATTAATTCAATACCATAGATATTATTTTCACAATAATATCTAAAATATAAAAAATAGCACAATGAAAAAGGTATTACAACCAATTATTTTATTTTCGATTTTAGCAACTATCATTTTATCTTTCAACGCTTGTGTTGATCAAGATTTTGATGAACCCCCTCTAGGTGGAGAACCTTTAAATATTACACCCAATACAACAATCGCTCAAGTCAAAGCACTCTATAATAATTCAAGTATTACAGAAATTACAGATGATTTAATCATTGAAGCTATTGTTACTGCAGATGATGAGTCAGGAAATTTTTATAAAAAATTGGTAATGGAAGATGCCTCTGGAGGTATGGAATTGTTGCTCAACTTTACAGACTTTAATAATGAATATCCAATAGGACGCCAATTATTTGTAAATTGTAAAGGATTATTTTTAGATGTTTATCAAGATGTAACTCAAATGGGAGGAAGCATTTATCAAGATAATAATGGTAATGATAGACTAGCAGGTATTGAAGAAAATTTAGCTCCTGATTATATTGCTGCAGGTTTAAGAGAACAATATATTACTCCTGCCATTAAAAATATCAATAACTTAACAACAGAAGATTTAAGTCGATTAGTACAATTAGATAATGTTCAATTTATTAATGGTGAAACAGGAGTGACTTATGCAGATAATGTAAATTTATTTTCTGTAAATCGAAATGTTGAAGATTGTGATGGAAATAGTATTCTTTTACGTTCTAGTGGTTATGCAGATTTCGCAGGAGATTTAACTCCTTCTGGAAATGGTTCTTTAGTAGGAATTTTAAGTGCTTTCGCTGGAGATTACCAAATATTTATTAGGAATGTTGCTGATGTTCAAATGGATGCTACTCGTTGTAATGGTGGCGGTGGCGGTTCAACAGGAAATGAAACTATAATGGATATTGCTGATGTTAGAGCTTTATTTGTCGGAGGTTCAACTGCTGCACCTGCTGAAACTAAAATTGTAGGTACTGTAATTTCTGATAGAGCGAATGGTAATTTTCAATCTAGAAACTTAACCATACAAGATGCAACAGGAGGTGTAGTTGTACGTTTTGATGGAGATCATTCTTTTAATTTAAACGATCAAGTAGAAGTGGTCATTTCAGGACAAGAATTATCTGAATATAACGCATTATTTCAAGTCAATAATGTGCCTATTAATAATGCTACAGTTATAGGGACTAGTAATGTAATTCCTAATGTATTAACGATAGCTCAATTAATGTCAGATTTTGAAAACCTAGAATCTACTTTAGTTCAAATTGATAATGCAACGCTTTCAGGAGGAACAACTTATGGTGGCTCTCTTACTTTAGATGATGGAACAAATAGTATTACTGTATATACAGGTTCAGGAGCATCATTTGCTAATGCCGCTGCTCCAACAAATGGAGAAACAGTAAGTATGGTGGCAGTTGTATCTCAGTTCAATTCTGCTCAATTAAATATTCGTATGTTATCTGATGTTACCGCAGAAGGTGGTGGCGGTGGTGGAACTTGTGATGTAGATGAAAACTTCCAATCAGGTATAGCTTATGAACCTATAACTTTATCAGGCTGGACAAATATATCAACAGAAGGAACAGAACAGTGGATTTTTAGAGATTTTAGTGGAGATGTTTTTGCTCATATGAGTTCTTATCAAGCCACTTCAGCAGATAATGAAGCATGGTTG
>JAHDII010000138.1 GCA_020630895.1 Saprospiraceae bacterium | reverse complement strand
AACTGAATGGCAAAGACCTATATTAAAAGATACATTAATAAATCGTCGAATAATTGATTATAATGTTATTTCTTCTCAATAAATTTATCGCCATGTTTTTTATTATCCGTAACATTATCTAAAGTCCATTTTATTTTTTTGACCATTTCATATTCTCTCTCAGTACAATTTTTTTTCTGACAAATATGGCAACAGCTTAAAGGTTTACAAGGATCAACATGAACAAATAATTCTATAGGACGTTCACTTGTTTTTTTTACAACATCTTCAAAAACTTTCATTATATCATGGCTTTCACGAGTATCATAATACCACGGTAAAGTTAAATGACAGTCCATGTGCAAATTAGAACCATATTTAATAATTCTTACATTATGTATATCTATCCAATCTTCTTTTCTTTCTTCATTAATTTCAGTTACAAATTTTTCTATTAAATCATCATCTGCTTCATCCATTATACCCGCAATACTTTTTCTTAAAAGTCCATATCCTGTAATTAAAATAATACAACCAAAAATAATGGCAACTACATTATCCAACATAGCATTATTAGAAAAAAGAACAATGATTAATCCAATAATTAAACCAATAGAAGAATAAGCATCTGCTTTTAAATGTTTGCCACTGGCTTCCAAAGTTAAAGAATTAATTTCTTTTCCTTTTTTTACAAGAATAAAACCTAAAAAATAATTGACTCCCCCTGAAAAAGCAGTAATCATAATACCTACATTTAATTGAGACACTTCATGAGGATGAAAAAAATCCCAAATAGATTTTGAAATAATAATAATTCCTGCTACAAAAATTAATGCTCCTTCAAATCCAGCAGAAAGAAATTCTATTTTTCCGTGTCCATAAGGATGATCATTATCGCGAGGTTTAAGAGCTAATGAAAAACTATATAAAGCAAAAATTCCAGCAACAATATTAATAATACTTTCTAAGGCATCTGTGAGTATTGCATTTGAATTGGTCCATAACCAAGCACTTAATTTGAATAAAAATAAAATGCAACCAACAACTAATGTAATGATTAATATTTTTAAATCCTTTTTCTCTAGCATTTATCTCTTTCTCTACAATTTTAAACAAGCTCTGATATACAAATATTATAATTAATTGTAACCAAATCAAGAAAACATCTACTATTATTTAGACTTTATTCCTCAAACATAATGAGAGGTTCATTTAATTTCATGATTTATACAGGTTGCTAAAAAGCTATATCTATATTACCTTTGCAAAAAATTAAAGAACGACCATCCTGCAAATGGTATAAATGAATGTTCTACAATGAAAAAGAAAAGATTATATAATCGCATTAATCGCGATGAATTAAAACGTCGTATTGCTCAAGACAAAGAAAAAAGAATTACCCTATCTTTTTATAAATATTATCACATTTTAAATGCTCATTTTTTTCGAGATTATTTATTTTATGAATGGTCTGATTTTGATGTGTTTGGAAGAATTTATGTAGCTGCAGAAGGAATTAATGGACAAATTTCTGTTCCTGAAAAACATTTTAATTCTTTTAAACATAAAATGGCTGAAGTTCTATTTTTAAATGGAATTCGACTCAATATTGCTATTGAAGATGATGGAAAATCTTTTTTTAAATTAACGATAAAGGTTAGAAATAAAATTGTGGCTGATGGTTTAAATGATAACACTTTTGATGTTACCAATAAAGGAACTCATGTGAATGCAGAACAATTCAATCAATTAACAGATGATCCAAATACCATCTTAATTGATATGAGAAATCATTATGAAACAGAAGTAGGGTATTTTGATGGTGCAGTATTACCTGATGCTGCTACATTTAGAGAATTATTACCTGAAGTGATTGATGAATTTGAAGAGCAAAAAGATAAAAAAATTGTAATGTATTGTACTGGTGGAATCCGTTGTGAAAAAGCAAGTGCTTACTTTAAACATCAAGGCTTTGAAAATGTATATCAGCTTGATGGTGGAATTATCGAATATGCTCGACAAGTCAAAAAACAAGGACTTAAAAATAAATTTAAAGGAAAGAATTTTGTTTTTGATGAAAGATTAGGAGAAAGAATTTCTAATGAAATTGTGGCTCATTGCCATCAATGTGGAGCACCTTGTGATACACATATTAATTGTGCCAATGATGCCTGTCATTTATTATTCATTCAATGTGATTCTTGTAAAGAAAAATTGCATCAATGTTGTTCAAAAAAATGTTCCGATTTTATTCAACTTCCTTTAGAAGATCAGAAAGAAAAGAGAAAAACCGAAGTATTTAATGGAACTAAATTCGGAAAAGGAAGATATAAAGCTCATAAAACAGGCTTATTAGAATAACATTACCTATTCATCTTAAAGTATTATCAAACAAAGTTTATCTTTGCATTCTTAATTAAAAAAATTAAAATGGCATTATTAATTTTCTATGCAACAGTATCTATCTTTTTTTCATTTCTTTGCTCCATTCTTGAAGCAGTTTTGTTAAGTGTTACGCCTACATTTATTAATGTAAAGAAAAAAGAAGGAAAAGCTTTTGCCTACACTTTAGAAGAATTTAAAAAAGATGTAGATAAACCTCTTATTGCTATTCTTACCCTTAATACTATAGCTCATACTGTAGGAGCTATTTTAGTAGGTGTTCAAGCTAAAGTTGCTTACACTGAATTATATGGTTCTTCTACCAGAACATTTTTAGGAATGCAAATGTCTGAAGAATTAATGGTGGGTATTGTTTCTTCTATTATGACTATTTTAATTTTAGTGGCTTCTGAAATTATTCCTAAAACAATTGGAGCTACTTATTGGCAAAAATTATCAGGCTTTACGGCAACCGCTTTAAAATTTTTAATTTTCCCATTAAAATGGACAGGTATTCTTTGGCTATTACAACAAACAACAAAACTCATTGGTAAAAGTGCTCATGGTAGTGTTTTAAGTCGCCAAGATTTTGCTGTTATGGCAGAAATAGGAAATAAAGAAGGTGCTTTAAAAGATGGAGAATCTCGAATTATTCATAACCTTCTTCGATTTGATAGTATTAAGGCCAAAGATATTATGACGCCTAGTACAGTTGTAATTGCTGTTCCTGATACAATGACGCTTCAAGAATATTATGAAACTCATCCTAATTTAAGATTTTCTCGTATCCCTGTATATCAAGGAAAAACGGATAACGTTATTGGTCTATTTCTAAAAGATGATTTATTATTACATCTCGCAAAAGATCAGCATAATAAAACAGTAGGTTCTATTATTCAACCTATGGAAATGGTAAAAGACGATATTTCTATTTCAAAACTCTTCAATTTATTTTTAGAACAAAGAAAACATATCGCTTTAGTGATTGATGAATATGGTGCTATGCGTGGAGTAGTTTCTATGGAAGATGTTCTAGAAACTTTACTTGGGTTAGAAATTGTGGATGAATCAGATAATGAAGAAGATATGCAATCATTAGCTCGTAAAAAATGGAAAGAACGTGCCAAAAAATTAGGTATTGTTGATGGTGAAAACCCTACTAAACATGGGCTTGATGATGTTTAAGAAAAAATGCTATATTTTTTCTATTAGCTCATAAAATTACGATTATAGTTGGTGATATAAAAGGTATCTATTCTTAAAATCTCACTTTTCTATGACTGAGATTTTAAGCCTTAAATCGGGTTTCCCTGTAAAAGATTTTCCTCTTTTAAGAAAATAGGACTTTATCCATTTCAAAATTAAAATGTAGGACAAAGTATAGTTTCATTTTCATATTCTCCTAAATACATTACTGAAAATTCTAGAGCTCCATGAAAAGTAGAATACTTTGCAATACTATTTAAGTTGGTATCATAACTTAATCCAAATAATACATTTTCAATTTCAAGACCTGCTAAAACAATAATAGCATCTAAATTCATACTATCATTTGTTCTTACAGGGCGTAGCCATGTTCCAAAATGAAGAGCCAAACCTCCATGATCATTGAGTGCAAAACGTAAATTTGTACCTGCATCCAACTCCATATGAGGACCTTGTATTGTAAACATAATTCTAGGAAAGAGCTGTATATCTTCATTAATAGGAAGTCTTGCCCCTAAGTGTGTATTAGCTTTAATATGAATTTTATGAATCGTTCCATCATTTTCATTATAGAAAGAAGCATTAGGAAAATTAAAATGATGAACGGCTGCACCAATATAAAAACTTGTAAATCGTTTTGGAGTAATGGTATAATAAATTCCAGCAGCTAAATCAGCATAAGAAAAATTATTTTGAGGAAGTTCTTCTTCTGTAGGATTTGTATAACCATCAATTCCATTAAACTGATCCTGAAATGTAAATAATTCATAATTCACATTTCTTTGTGTTAATCCAAATTTTATTCCAGCAGATAAATATTGAGTACTTGATCGATCTAAAGCTTTATGATAAGAACCAGCAATCGCCATTTGATTAGTATTAAAATCAAAACCTCCTACTCGATCTGTAAAAAAGAGAATTCCTCCTCCAACAGCATCTCGAAATGTTCGTCGTTTTCCAATATTAAATCTCATATCTAAAGAACCGGCAAACGTAATAAAAGGATTGTCTAATGCTCCTCTCCATTGATCGCGATAAATAATTCCCACTCTATATTTACCATCAAAAGCTCCAGTAAGTGCAGGGTTAACTGTTAGCGGTGATGCATAAAATTGAGTAAAGTGTTTATCTTGTCCATAAACAACAATACTGATACAAGTAAATACAATAACAAATAAAAAATTCTTCATAATTTTTACTAAAATTAAAAATTTATACCACAAAAATAAAACCAAGCCACAAAGCTTAGCATTATTCTTTAAATTTTTATTCAAAAAACTAATAATATAACTTATTACAGGTATTATTATTACTCATATGCTTATTTTTGTATTTCTCTTATGATATATAATAAATGGAATTAAATATTTGTCAAGTTTCAATAGCTCCTATTCGTAGATCTGCTTCTGATAAAAGTGAGATGGTCACTCAATTACTTTTTGGTGATACTGTTGAAATTTTAGAAAAAAAAGGAACTTGGCGAAAAATTAAAAATACTTGGGATAATTATATAGGATGGACAGATCATAAATTATTAAAATCTATCACTCTAAACGAATATGAAAATAATTTAGAAACTCCTACTTATAGTTTAGAGTTAGCTCAAGCAATAATGGGAGAAGATTATTTTTTACCTATTGTTATGGGAGCATCACTTCCTGAATATGATGGAATGAATTTAAAATTAGGAGACCTTAAATTTACCTTTAGTGGACAAGTTATTTCTCCTACTTCTCATCAATTATCTTTAACTATTTTATTAAAAATCGCTAGAAAATATTTGAATGCTCCTTATTTATGGGGAGGAAAATCTCCTTTTGGAATCGATTGTTCTGGTTTTTCTCAAATGGTTTTTAAAATGATTGGAGTAAAACTATTAAGAGATGCTTCTCAACAAGTATCTCAAGGAAGAATTATTGATTTTATTGAAGAATCTCAAACAGGAGATTTAGCTTTTTTTGAAAATAAAAAAGGACGAATTGCTCATGTCGGTATTGTTTTTCCTGAGCAAAAAATAATTCATGCCTCTGGAAAAGTACGAATTGATACACTAGACCATTTTGGAATTTTTAATAAAGATATTAATAAATATACTCATAAACTTAGAGTCATAAAACGAGTACTTCCTGATGAAATTCCTCTTTCTATAGATATAGATGAAACCAATATTGAAGTTCCTATTAAAAACCAAATAGGTCTTTTTTAATCGCCATTATTTTTGCTCAACCTCGTATTACAAACAATTCGCAATAATATCTACGATAGAATCTTAAACTTCGTTATCTTTGCACTTTATTATGGATAAATTAGAACAACATATAGAATCAATTATTTTCTCTAGTGAACAGCCTATTGATTTTAAAGAAATTAAAAACTGTTTAGAGCAAAGTATGCAAACCAAAATTAAAAAAGGTTTAATTGAAACCGCTTTGGATGGTCTTATTCAAAAATATCAAGAAGAACATTTTGCTTTTGAAATTATTGAAATAGCAGGAGGATATCAATTTTTAACAAAAGGAGCTTATCATCATACAATAGGAACTTTATTAAAACAAAAAGCTAGAAAACGATTATCTAGAGCAGCTTTAGAAACATTATCTATTGTTGCTTATAAACAGCCTTGTACAAAAACAGAAGCAGAAGCTATTAGAGGTGTCAGTTGTGATTATGCTATTCAAAAATTGCTAGAAAAAGAATTGGTTATGATTGTTGGACGAAGTGAAAAACCAGGACGTCCTTTATTATATGCTACAAGCGAAAAATTCATGAACTATTTTGGTCTTAAATCTATTAAAGATTTACCTAAGATAAAAGACTTTAATAAAGAAGAAAATACAATTGGTGAAGCAGCTCAAATTGAGGAAAAAGTAGAAAACCCTCCTGTAGCAAATCTAGAAGATAAAGAGAATCAAGAAAATTTCCCTAAAGAGGAAATAATTATTACTGAAGAACAGGTAGAGATATCAATACAAAATAATGAAGAGGAAAAACAAAAGGACGAATAAAAATAAAAATTTCGATTCTAAAGCAAAATGGGGAGGAAAGCCATCTTCTAAAAAAGAGCCTACTGAAAAAAAAGAAGAAACTGCTGAAAATGATGGAATTATTTTAAATAAATATATTGCTCTTTCTGGTATAAGTTCTAGACGTAAAGCAGTAGAATTCATTAAAAAAGGTCATATAGAAGTCAATGGAAAAGTTGTTACTATTCCTTACCAAAAAATATATGCTAAAGATAAAGTAAAATACAAAGGAACTTTAATTTCTCCTGAAACAAAAAAAGTGTACGTTCTTTTAAATAAACCCAAAAATTGTATTACTTCATTAAAAGATCCCGAAGGACGGAAAACCGTTTTAGACCTTGTTGAAAAGGCTTGTTCTGAAAGAATTTATCCTGTAGGTAGATTAGATAGAAATACAACAGGTCTTTTATTATTAACCAATGATGGTGATCTAGCAAAAAAATTATCTCATCCATCTCATGGCGTTAAAAAATTATATTACGCCTATTTAGATAAACCACTACAACAAAAACATTTAGATAGTATTGTCAATGGTTTTGAATTAGAAGATGGAAAAGTTCAAGTAGATGCTGCTGGTTATGTAGAAGGTAGTGATAATTATGAAGTTGGTATTGAAATTCATATTGGTAGAAATAGAATTGTTAGAAGAATTTTTGAACACTTTGGCTACCAAGTAAAAAAATTAGATCGTTTATATTATGCAGGACTAACCAAAAAGGATTTACCTCGAGGACGTTGGAGACATCTGAGCCCCAAAGAAGTGATTATGTTAAAACATTTCTCATAAAAATCATAAATTTTACAAAATTTTGTTACTCTACATGATTTTTTCGTCAAAAATTTGTGTTTTTTAGGTCTAATTTTCAATTATTACCGACATTTATATATATTTATATTTTTAATTTTATCATAAAACATATAACAGAATGAGAACCTTATTTTTGGGCTTCTTCATTTTTTTACTTTGGCTGTTTGGATGTAGATATTGGTATGTGTGTAAAATCCAAAATCTATGTGGGGAAAAAACAGAAATTGTAGAAGATGCAAGAGCCAAAACTCTTAATTTTGTAGATAATGGAGAAGTCATATTGGAGGGATATGATGAATTCCTTTTTGATGCAAAATCTCCTAAACCTACACTCAACGATAATAACAAAAAATTTATTGACGAGGTAGCTAAATATCTCAAAGAAAATCCAGATAAAAAATTAACCATTACTGGATATTATTTACCTTCTGAAATTGATGCTTCGGATGAATATAAAGCGTCTTTAGGCTTTCAAGAAAATTTAGGCTTGGCTCGTGCCCACGAAGTTAGAAAACTACTTGTAGATTTAGGATTTGATGAAAGCAATATTAATTTAGATGCTCATCTACTCAAAGATGGAGAAACACTAAATCAACCAATTACTTTTGTTGCTTCAGGAGGAGATGAGGGTACACCTGATGAATTTAATACTACAGGACAATCTTATAGCTTTATGAATATGGCTTTTTCAGATACTAATTTT
>JAHDII010000137.1 GCA_020630895.1 Saprospiraceae bacterium | reverse complement strand
AAGCAATAAAAGGAGTATAAGAAACTTCTTTAGGAATATTATTTTTTTCTATATTTTTTACAATATATTCTATATTTTCTTTTTCTGTGAGTTGTTGAATTTTAGGTAATATATTTTTTGAAAAATCATTGGATACATTAGAATCATTTTTTTGTATAAAAACAATTAATTGCTCTACTGGTTTTTCTTGTAATTCTTTTTCTTGTAAAGAAAAAGGAATTAAAAAGAATAATATTCCTACTATAAAGTTCATTTTTTAAATCTTAGAATTTTTAAAAATTAAAGCCAATATTATGATTAAAATAATATTGGCTTTATCTATTGTAAACAGATATTATCACGAATAGTTTTTATTTAAAAACTATTTTTTTATTCACAGGAGCTAATTTTTCATTATCAAAAATAATATGGATATGATACATTCCTGAAGACAAATTATCTCTTTTTAAAGAATATACATTTTCATTAATATCAGAAATGGTTCTAATTTCTTTACCTGTAATATCTAAAATTTTAATTGTATAAGTTTCATTCAAATTACTTGTAGTAATATTTACTGCTGCATCTGCTGGAGTAGGATAAATTTTAATAGCATGACTGACATCCTCTATATTCGTATTATCAACAACACCTTCACAAGTAACATTAGTATGCAAAAAATTTAAAATTGTAGTTTCGATATTTTCTTCGTGAGGAGAAGACCAATAAAAATCAGTATGTCCTCCCCCTACAACAGTATATAGTTCTGTAACTACACTTTGTTCTACTGCTCTAGCATGAACCATACTACTTCCTTGAAGAGTAGCAATAGGTATTCCAAAAACTACTGCTGAACCAAAACCATAAGGAACAGTTCCATCTTGATCTCCATGAGCACTCACTACAGGAGGTCCTCCTGCTTCTAAAAAATTCGCACGATGTAATGCTCCAGACATATTTACAACTGCTTGTGTAGAAGAAGAATATCCTATATTAGAGTCTCCAGGTAAATCTGTATCTCCATCAATACCTCCATTATTATCTATAATTGTTTGAATATAATCTGGCAAAATGCCATCACTTGTATTAGGTGTAATATAAGCTGTATGTAATGCTGTAATTGCTCCAGCAGATAAACCGCCAACATAAATTTTATTAGGATCAATATTATAGGTGTTTCCTCCATCAATAGCATCTTTTCTTAGCCACCTAATTGCACCTTTCATATCAGAAACAGCTTTTACAACTACATCCATCATTCCTAAAGAATCAGGAATTCCTAAAGCTAAATTATATAGTCTGTAATCTATGGATACAGTTACATAACCTTTTCTTGCATAGATTTGACAATACCCTGCCATATCTTCTCTATTCCCTCCAACAAAGCTACCTCCATAAGCAAAAATAATAACAGGACGATTCGTTTCAACATCTCCATCTGGCGTATATATATCCATGAATAGATCTTGAGTATTTCCTAAAACATCAAGATTTTGCCCAAACTGTACCGTTTCCATACTTGTTGAAGTAGCAATATCATTGAGATATCGAAAACCATCGCAACCTTGAGCATAAGAAAAAGATTGGACACATATAAAGCTAATAATTGTAAAAATGATATGTTTCATAAATAATGAATTATAGTATTAAAAATAATTTTCAAAATGCAATTTAATGAATCACTACCAAAAAAGATATATTTTATCTAATAAACTAATCGCATTTAATAATTGTAAGTTATGAATAAGGGTTTACAATGTATATTTGTAGCCTGACTATTTTAATTTAACTGATTCATCATGAAAGTATTGAATATCTTAATTATAATTTTCTTTTTATGTTGTGCTTGGATAAGTTGCAATGAAAAAAAAGAAAAGAAGAATATTTCAGAATATTATTTTCCCATAGCTGAATTATTAAAAAAAGGAAAAATATACGAATATAGAGCCGTAGGAAATGATACATTACCTCCTGAATATTGGTATCATCAAGGAATAGAAACAGATACAGGATTATTTTTAGTGAGTAATTATTATGATAATAATTTTATTAATAGACAATATGTAAAAAATGAAGTTGTAAGTAACGGAGTTTTAGTTTTAGATTATTTTTTTCTAAATCCTGGGGGAGAACAAAATATTCAAAAAGCAAAGATCCAAAAAAACAATGTTTTTCTTTTTGATGTTCATAAAGAAGGAGGAGTATTAGTTACAGAATTTAATTTTTTAGATCCAGCAGATCCACAAGAAAAAATTACATTTAAAAGGGAACGAAAATATATATCAGATACCATTCATTCATTTAAAGATGAAGATATACCTGCTATCATATTTCACTCTAATGAAATTCGACAATTTACTCATCCTCAAAAAGGAGATTTTGATAATACAACGGTTACAAAAGAAATTTATGCTAAAAATATAGGATTGATTTCTAGACAATATAAAATAGCAAATTCAAGTGTAGAATATTCTCTTTTTGATATTTATGATTTTAATACATTTGAAAAAATGGCAAATTCATTTTGGGAACAAGAAGTCGATATTACACCTATTATAAAATAATTATAGAATGTCTTTTAAACTTATAGCACCTTATACTCCTACAGGAGATCAACCTCAAGCCATAGAAGAATTAATTGAAGGAGTTAATAATGGAGATAAATTTCAATGTTTGTTAGGAGTAACAGGTTCTGGAAAGACATTTACAATGGCAAATGTAATTCAACAACTCAATCGACCTACTTTAATTTTAACTCATAATAAAACACTTACGGCACAATTATATTCAGAGTTTAGCCAATTTTTCCCAGAAAATGCAGTAGAATATTTTGTATCATATTATGATTATTATCAACCAGAAGCTTATGTATCTGTTACAGATACTTTTATAGAAAAAGATTTATTAATTAATGAAGAAGTAGATAAATTGCGTTTAAGAGCTACTTCATCTATTTTATCAGGAAGAAGAGATATTATTGTAGTCGCTTCCGTTTCTTGTATTTATGGTATGGGAAATCCAGAAGATTATCAATCTGGAATTATTCGATTAAGCAAAGGAGCAACACTATCTAGAAATCATTTTTTATATCAGTTAACAGAAATTTTATATTCTCGATCTGAAGATTTATCAAGGGGAACTTTTCGAGTAAAAGGAGATACTGTTGATGTCCATTTACCTTATGTAGATTATGGTTATAGAATTACTTTTTGGGGTGATGAAATTGAAGATATTGAACAAATAGAATTGGCTTCAGGAAAAAGAGTTAAGAGCTTAGAACACGCCGCTATTTTTCCTGCTAATTTATACATTGCTCCTAAAGATAAAATGAAATCTATTATTCGTGATATTGAAGATGAACTTCATGCACAAGAAAAATATTTTGATAGAGAAGGTCGAATTTTAGAGGCTAAAAGAATTAAAGAAAGAGTCACTTTTGATTTAGAAATGCTTCGAGAATTAGGTTATTGTTCTGGTGTAGAAAATTATTCTCGTTTTTTTGATGGTCGAAAACCAGGAACTCGTCCGTTTTGCTTATTAGATTATTTTCCTGATGATTATTTAATGTTTATTGATGAAAGTCATGTAACCTTACCTCAAGTAAGAGGAATGTGGGGCGGAGATAGAGCTAGAAAAATGAATTTAGTGAATTGGGGCTTTCGATTACCTTCCGCTCTAGATAATCGACCTCTTAATTTTGAAGAATTTGAAACATTAACGAATCAAATTATTTATGTAAGTGCTACACCCTCTAATTATGAATTAGAAAAAACAGAAGGTTTAGTAGTAGAGCAAATTGTTCGCCCTACAGGTTTATTAGATCCTCCAATTGATGTTCGTCCTAGTACCAATCAAATTGATGATCTATTAGCTGAAATTGATGAAAGAATAGAAAAAAAAGAACGTGTTTTAGTTACAACACTTACAAAACGTATGTCTGAAGAACTTGCACGGTATATGTCTGAATTGAATATCAAATGTAAATACATTCATTCTGAAATTGATACCATGGAACGTGTAGAAATTTTGAGAGATTTACGTTTAGGAGTTTTCGATGTTTTGATTGGTGTCAATTTATTAAGAGAAGGCTTAGATTTACCAGAAGTATCTTTAGTTGCTATTTTAGATGCAGATAAAGAAGGCTTTTTAAGAAATGAAAAATCTTTAACTCAAACTGCTGGGCGTGCTGCTAGAAATGTCAATGGACAAGTCATTATGTATGCTGATAAAATGACTAAATCTATGCAAAACACCATATATGAAACCAATCGAAGAAGAGCTAAACAAATGGCGTATAATCAAGAACATGGAATTATTCCTAGAACAGTAACCAAGTCTTCAGAAGAAATCAAAGATCAAGAATCGATTCTTTCCATTCGTGGAGAAGAAAGCTATTATGTTGAACCAGATGAAATCAATTTAGCAGCAGATCCTATTTTGAATTATGCGAATAGAGAACAACTAGAAAAGATGATTGTAGAAACAGAGAAAAAAATGAAAGCTGCGGCTAAAGATTTAGATTTTATTTCTGCTGCTCAGTTTAGAGATGAAATGATGGCTCTCAAGAAAAAATTAAAAGATAAATTCCAATAAAGAAAATTTAAAAATTCTTACTTTTGTACTCTTCTAAAAAAATAATAGAACATACAAATGCAAGAATGGCTCTCACGATTGGAAGATTTCTTAGAAATTGGCTGGGATATAGCAGGTTATTTTCTTACTGTACGCTCTATTGTATATGTCGCAATAGCTATTTTAATTGCTTTAGCCTTTTTGCGTATTGTCTCTGGAAAACTGCTTCAAAAACTTCAAACAAAAGATATTATTGAAGAAAAAGATAAAAGAAAACTCAGATCAATTCTTCGATATTTAGTCTTATTTATTACCATAGTTAGTGTTCTTAAAATATTAAAATTAGATATTACGTTCTATGAATTTTATGGACAAAAAGGATTAATAGAACTACACCTTTCTCTTTTCTTTTATGCTTTTATTGTATTTAAAATAGCTCAATTATTTGATTGGATTGTTTCTAGAATTTTAATAGATAAATATTTTGATAGTAGAGAATCTAGTGAACAAGAAATCACAAAAAAAACGTATCAACAACCTAAAGATCCAAGAGCAAAAGCCACTTCAACTATACAATATGTCGTATATGCTATAGCCGTTATATTGATAGTCAATAGTTTTAATTTAGACTATGATTTTTATACTTTTGAAGATGGAGGACATTTTTCTATTTCTAATATTTTACAAGCCCTTCTAATTATTCTTGTAGCTCGGTTGTTTGTATGGATTATCACTAATGTTATTTTATATTCCTATTATAAAACATCAAATGTAGATGAAGGGAGTCAATTTGCTATTAATCAAATATTAAAATATGTTATTTATGTAATTGCTGTTTTATTTGCATTACAAAATAGCCTTCATGTTAATTTAAGTATTTTATTAGGTGGTGCCGCAGCCTTAATGGTGGGCATTGGTTTAGGTTTACAACAAACATTTAATGATCTTATTTCTGGTATTATTTTATTATTTGAAAGAACCATTGAAGTTGGCGATATTGTAGAAATTGCAGGAGGAACAATAGGTACAGTAACTAAAATAGGAATTAGAACATCTTCCTTACAAGTTAGAGATAATATTTCTATCATTGTTCCTAATTCTAAATTTATAGGCGAAAATATTATTAATTGGAGTCATAATGATGATAAAGTAAGATTTAAAATTTCAATTGGAGTAGCTTATGGTTCCGATACCCAATTAGTTAAAGAATCTTTATTAAAAGTGGCTAAAGAAAATACCAATGTATTAAATAGACCTGCACCAACGGTTTGGTTTGTAGATTTTGCCGATTCATCTTTAAATTTTGAACTTCTTTTTTGGTCTAAAAATTTATGGAGAATAGAAGCGGTTAAAAGTGATTTACGTTTCCAAATTGATGAAGAATTTAGAAAACAAAATATTGAAATTCCTTTTCCGCAACGTGTTATTTGGCAAGGAAAAGAAAATAATTCATCAGAATAAGCTTTCTATTTTATTTTTGTCATCATTTTTGCTATCTAAATATTACAAATATTTATAATATTGTTTTTGTTTAGAAATTAAGTTAACTCAAAATGAAAGTACTTAAATTTGGAGGTTCATCCGTTGCTCAACCCGAAAGGATAAAACAAATCATTCATATCCTTAAAAATTATTATTCTAAAGGAGAAAAATTTACCGTCGTTTTTTCCGCTTTTGGAGGTGTTACAGATGCTCTGATTGAAATGTGCCAACTCGCAGAACAAGGAAATGAACAATTCAAAGAAAAATTACAAGCCTTTAGAGAAAGACATATTGCAACAGTAGAAGCATTAATTCATCCTTCTCATCAAAAAAAAATATTAGAAGATCTCAAAGAAAATCATCAAGACCTTGAAAATTTATTATTAGGAATTTCTCTTTTAGGAGAAGTTTCTCCTAGAACATTAGATCATGTTCTTTCTTTTGGTGAAAGAAATTCGGCATATATTATTTCTCATGCCATGAAAGAAGAAGGAATTCAATCTAAATATTTAGATGCTAGAAAAGTAATTCGCACAGGAAGTGAATTTAATGCAGCAAAAGTAGATTTTAAAAATTCATATCAAAATATTCAAAAATATTTTCAAGAAAATACAGAAATTCAAATTATAACAGGATTTATAGGACAAACACATAACGGAATTACTACCACATTAGGACGAGGTGGCTCAGATTATACTTGCTCTATTTTTGCCGCAGGACTAAATGCCAAAGCTATTGAAATTTGGACAGATGTAGATGGCGTTATGACCGCAGATCCAAGAAAAGTACCTAAAGCATTTACCATTCCTTCTATGACTTATTCCGAAGCTATGGAAATGTCTCATTTTGGAGCAAAAGTAATTTATCCTCCAACGCTTCAACCTGCCTTACAAAAAAATATTCCTCTGTATATAAAAAATACTTTTAATCCTAATTTTGAAGGAACATTAGTATCTGAAAAAAAAGATGATGGAGAATTACCTATAAAAGGCGTTACATCAATTAGTGGCATTTCTTTATTGACTTTACAAGGAAGCGGTTTAGTAGGCGTTTCAGGTATTTCTGCTCGATTATTTGGAGCATTAGGAAGGGCAAAAGTCAATATTATTTTAATTACACAAGGTTCATCTGAACACTCTATTACTTTTGCTATTCAACCTCAACAAACAGATGCTGCTGTAAATGCCATTCATTCAGAATTTGAGTTTGAAAAATTAAATGGTTTAATTGAACCTGTAAAAATAGAAAACGATTTATCTGTTGTAGCTGTTGTTGGTGAAAATATGAGGTATCGCCCAGGCGTAGCAGGACAATTATTCAATGCTTTAGGAAAAAATGGAGTGAATATTATTGCCATTGCTCAAGGCTCTTCTGAATTAAATATTTCTACCGTTGTAAAAAAAGAAGATGAACGAAAAGCATTAAATGCAATGCACGAAGCTTTCTTTTTATCTCATACAAAATCTTTACATTTATTTATGATTGGTGTAGGATTAATTGGAGGAACACTTATTGAACAAATTAAAAAACAAGCACAATATTTATTAGAAAAACAATCTTTAGAAATTAAAATAGTAGGTTTAGCCAATAGTAAAAAAATGTTATTTCATGAAAATGGAATAGATTTAAATGATTGGAAAAATGAATTGATAAATAATGGAGAAAATAAAAATTCTATTGCTGATTTTATTCAAAAAATGAAACATTTAAATTTGCAAAATTCTATTTTTTTAGATAATACAGCTAGTGAAGACGTTAGTGCTTTTTATGAATCTATTTTAGATAGTAGTATTTCTATTTCTACACCTAATAAAATTGCTGTTTCTTCAAGTTATTTACAATATCAAAGATTAAAAAATATTGCTCAATTAAGAAACGTCAATTTTATGTATGAAACAAATGTTGGTGCAGGGCTTCCTGTAATTTCAACATTAAATGATTTAATAAATAGTGGAGATCAAATTATAAAAATTGAAGGAGTTTTATCTGGATCTCTTTCTTTTATTTTTAATTCTTTTACAAAAGAAACTTCTTTTTATGATATTGTTAAAGAAGCTCAAAAAGCAGGATATACAGAACCCGATCCAAGAACCGATTTAAGCGGAAAAGATGTTAAAAGAA
>JAHDII010000136.1 GCA_020630895.1 Saprospiraceae bacterium | reverse complement strand
TCCTCCTCTAACATTCAAACCAGAAGTTCCCTCACCTCCTGTTGTAATTCCTGGTTTTAATTGTAAAGTTTTAATAATATCTACTTCACCAAAAAGAGCAGGTAATAATTTAGCATCTTCCATAGAAATTTTTTCTACACTCATTTGCGTAGAATTTAAAGTTTCTTGATATGAATCTGCCTTAACAACTACTGTAGTTAATTTTTCTCCATATTGTAGTTCAATATCTAAGTTAATATCTTGAGTAACTACAAGTACCGTTTCTATAGTTTCATATCCAGTAAAAGAATAAGAAAGGTGAATAGAATCATTCACAGGAACAGCAAGAGAATAAAAACCATACTCATTAGAAACGGCACCATCTTCTAGTTCTTCAACATATACCGTTGCACCTAAAATAGTTTCTCCACTTTCTGCATCTTTGATATATCCACTAATAGTAGCATTTTGTGAAAATAAAGAAATAGAAAAAAATAAAATACTTAAAAGGGTGATATAAAATTTCATATTATTATTTTATTAAACAAATTCTCCTTTATAATAATTATCAGTAACAACTCTTGTTTTACTTAACACATCATGTAACGTTTTATTTCGATCTTTGATAAACAAAATAGATATCATATCTAATATCATTGAGTATCGAGTTAAAGAACGAATAATTGCTTGTCCGAAAGATATTTTTTCTCCATCCATTTGTACAACTTTAGTACTTGTGAAAAATTTACCAATCGTTTTTCCAAAAGAAAATTCAAAAATAGTTTTATAAAAAAATGGAAAAAATAAAACATACAAACCGGCAAGAGCACTAAAATTTTCTTCAAAATGAGTTCCAAGAATATAATTCTCTTCAAATTGTATAAGAAAAATAATTCCTCCAACATAAATGGCATAATCAATTATGAAAGTCAGCATTCTCTTAGGTAAAGGAGCAATATAGTCATTTACCTTATTCGTTTCTGATAATTCAATTAAATTGTCAAGTATATCTTTCATAAGTCTTGCAAATATAAAATTAAACGTTTGTTTTATCCTTATGTTGAGTCAATTTTTAACTTTAATATTTCAAATTGGAATAAAGTTTAATTTTATATGAGTCCATACCATATTGCTAAAAAACCAGTAATAGCATGAGCTATTGAAACGGCCCAAAAATTTCTTTTATAATAATAAATACTTGTCCAAATAATACCCATAATTAAGGCGGCTAAAAAGATAATAATATCCAAATAGATAATATGAAGCCAAGCAAAATTAAAACTCACTATCAATATTTTAAAAAATGGATTGATATATTGATGTCGTTCTATTTCAGCAATGGCTACGCTTCTATATACAAATTCTTGGACAGGTCCAGATAAAAATAAATACATCACATAAAACCAAGGATTTTGAGGAGCTTGAAGATTTCTTATATAGCCATTTTGAAGAATGATAATAACTGCTAAAGTTAATCCTACAGAAATTGACACTTGCCAAAGAATTGCAGATTTGAAATTGTCTAAACGAAATCCTAAACTTTTGAATGAAAATTTTTGGATAAAAGCATATATAATTATCATTACAATAATAGGAATCATAATATGATATCTATATTCATAATGTATCCATCCTACAAAAATAAAAAAAGGAGGTAGTGCATAAATCAAAAAAAACGCAATTAAATGTATATAGGATATTTTTTTTATTTTCAAAGTATATTAATTTTGTAATTCTGTCTAAGATATAAAATATTTTTTTTGAAAACATTACTCTCTATACATTATTTTCCTTGTGTACAATGGTTCTCTAAATTGGTACATCAAAAGGGGATCATAGAACAATATGAAAATTATTCTAAAGGAAGCTATAGAAATAGATGTCATATTATTGGAGCCAATGGAATACAACGTTTGTCTATTCCTTTAATTAAAGGAAAAAATAATAAAATGCCTATTCAAGAAGTTCAAATTTCTTATTCCGATCATTGGCAAAAAGAACATTGGCAAAGTATTCGTTCTGCTTATGGAAATGCTCCTTTTTTTAATTTTTATGATGAAACTATTCGAGAATTAATTTTCAATCAAGAAAAGTTTTTATTGAATTATAATTTGAAAATAATAAATACACTTTTAGAATTATTCGGACTAGATGAATCTTATGTAAATTTTACAAATTCTTTTGAAAAAGAATCGTCTTTTTTTGATTTAAGAAATGGAATTTCTCCTAAAGAAAATAAAATAGTTTCTGATCCTTATTTTAAAAATATTGAATATGCTCAAGTATTTTTAGAAAAACATCAGTTTATAAAAAACATGAGTGTTTTGGATCTTTTATTTTGTACAGGACCTCAAGCGATAGAAATTTTGGAAAATAGTTACCAGATAAACTATTAAAAAAACGCGAAGGAATACACAGATTTGCACAGAGAATATCTCTTAGTTTAATGTAATAAAACCCTCAGCGGCTCTCTGCGAATAACTCCGCGGTCCTCTGCGTTTCAAAAAAATAACACTTAATATTCTCCTATTTGAACTTTCCATAAATCAGCATAAACACCCTGTTGTTCTACTAAATCTTGATGTGTTCCTTGTTCATGAATTTGGCCATTATTCAAAACAATAATATTATCAGCTTTTTTTATAGTACTTAATCTATGAGCAATAATAATAGTTGTTTTTCCTTCAGATAATTGATTCAAATTTTTCTGAATTGCTTTTTCCGTTTCTGTATCAACGGAACTTGTCGCTTCATCTAAAATTAATATTTTTGAATTTTTTAAAATAGCTCTTGCAATACTTAAACGTTGTCTTTGTCCTCCAGATAATTTAATCCCTCTTTCTCCTACAATAGACTGATAACCATTTTTTAATGAAATAATAAAATCATGAAGTTCTGCTTTTTTTGCTGCTTCAATAATTTTTTCTTTTGAAACATCTTCTAAATTATAAGCAATGTTTTCTAAAATAGTACCATGAAATAAATATACATCTTGGCTGACTAAAGAAATATTTTTTCTTAAATGTTCTAAACGATAATCTTGGATAGGGTAATCATCAATTGTAATGCTTCCTTTTTGAACATCATACAATCTTAATAATAATTTAATAAGTGTAGTTTTTCCTGTTCCAGTAACTCCAACTACACCTGTCGTTACTCCTTCTGTTATTTTTAAATTAATATTCTTTAGGATAGGATGATCTTCATCATATTGAAAACTCACATGATTAAATGCTATATTTCCTCGAATATTTTGATGATTGATTCCATCTTTTTTGTCTATTATTTTTGAAGGATGATCCATTACACCAAAAACTCTTTTAGCAGAAGCATTAGCTCTTTCAAATTCATCAAAAATTCTTCCCATTCGAGTAACAGGCCATAATAGTCGTTGTACCATCATGGCAAAAAATGCTAAAATACCAATTGTAATTTCTCCCGTATCATTCATAATCATAAAAGCACCTATAACTAAACCACTTACAAAACCAATAGTAATAAAAGTTCTAATAATAGGAACAAATAAAGAATTATATCGAATAGCAGAAAAATTAGCATCTCTATATTCTGCTGAAGATTTTTCTACCCTTTTTTTCTCATATTTTTCTGCTGTAAAACTTTTTACCACCATAATACCCGAAATATTATTTTCTAATCTACTACTTAAAATTCCAACAGCATTTCTTATTTTTTGATAATAAGGACGAATTAATCTTTGATAATAAATGCTTCCTAAAAAAATAAAAGGAATAGGAGCCATTCCTATAAGAGCTAATTTGGGATTCACTAAAAATAAAGAAATAGTACAAAAAATAAATAGAGTAATAAGATGTAGTATTTCAGCAAAATTTCCATTTAAAAAACGTTCTAATTGATTGATGTCATCATTGATGATAGACATTAAATTTCCAGTTCTTTCTTTTTCAAAAAAAGCAATTTCTCTATGTTGTAATTGATCATAAGTTTGTACTCTTAAATCATGTTGTACTTTTTGAGCCAAACGCATAAATCCTCTTTGAAATAACCATTCAAAAAAACTTTCTAAAGAAAAAGCAATCACTGTTAATATTCCTATAAATATAATAGCCCCTTTCATATCAGAAATCCCAAAAATACTTTCTATCCATAAAGGAGGATTTTTACTTACAGTATCAATCATCCAAGCAGTTAAAAACGGTGGCATTAAATCAAAAATCTTATTGATAATTGCTGAACTACTTGAAAGCCCTAAATCTTTTTTATACTTTTTAAGATAGGATAATAACCTCAACATAGGTTGAGTAGAAAGTGTTTCCATAAATTAAGGAATAAATGGTGATAAATTAAATTTTATGGATACTTTAAACTTCTGCTAAGGGCTCAATATCAAAACCAGCATCTTCTACAACTTCAATTACTTTATGAGCTTCAATATCTCCTTCAACACTTAATATTTTATCAGGATTTTGAGTATCAACTTCCCATTGTTTGATTTCACTAACTTCATTTAAAAAACCAGAAACAGATTTTATACAGCCCCCACAGTTAATATTTGTCTTAAATTTTAGTTTTTTTGACATTTTTTTATGATTTTATATGAAAACATTCTAAATGATATTATAAAAGTTTTACATATCATTGTATTATTATATATATTTGAAAACACAAAGATGATAAATTTAGCCATATTCGCATCAGGAACAGGCACAAATGCCAGAAAAATTATTGAACACTTTGAAGAACACAACCAAATCAAAGTAGCTCTCATCCTTACTAATAAACCAAAAGCTAAAGTTTTAGATATAGCTGATGAATATAAAATTCCTAGTGTAGTTGTCAATCGAAAGGATTTCTTTGATACATCTACAACAATTGAAAACCTGGAATCGTTTAACATTGGCTTTATTGTTTTAGCGGGATTTTTGTGGTTAATTCCTCAAAATCTAATTGAAGTATATGAAAATAAAATCATTAATATACATCCTTCTTTGCTTCCTAAATATGGAGGAAAAGGAATGTATGGAATGAATGTACATCAAGCAGTAGTAGATAATAATGAAAAAGAAACAGGTATCACAATTCATTTTGTTAATGAAAAATTTGATGATGGCAAAATTATCTTTCAAGCTCGTTGTATATTAGATAAAAAGGATGCTCCAAACGATGTAGCAAAAAAGGTACAATTTTTGGAGCATAAATATTTTTCAGACATATTAGAACAAACTATTATTCATACTTTATAGAAAATTAAATAGACTAAATATTATGTTAACTTTTATTCGTTTCAGTCTTACTCTTATATTCATGGCTGGTATCAGCCAAATTTCAATCGCTCAAGATAGTTGGAAAAAATTAGCTTCCGATGCTGATAAATTATTTAAGGAAGGCAAATTTGCAGAAGCAGGAGACAATTATTTCAAAGCATGGAAATTAAAAGATAAAAAAACAGAATTAGCTGCTAAAGCAGGAGATTGTTATTATATTATTAAAGATTATAAAAAAGCAGTTAAAGCTTATAAGCCTGTTAAAGATATGAATTCTGAATTTAAACATATTGGATTTAAGTATGCAAGATGTTTAAAAAGTTTAGAAGAATATGATGAAGCAAGTAGAGAATTTGTTTATTTTATTAATAGCTATTCGGGTGATGATTATCAAGATATGTCTCAACTCACTCAAAGTGAAATATTAGGTTGTGAGTATGCTATTAAAAATGCAGATAAAGAAGCAGAAGGAGTCATTATAAATCATATAGGAGAAAATATAAATACTCAAGAAATGGAATATGCTCCATTACCTTATTCTGATGATATTCTTTATTTTTCATCAGATGTAAGTGGAACATCTAAAATATATAGAAGTCAAAAAATAGATGGAGCTTGGACAAAAAGCCAATCTACTGAAAAGATATTTGCAAATGTTACAAGAGAACATTATGGAAATGTTTCTTTTGCTCCAGATAATAGCCGTTTTTATTTTACTCAATGTGATGCTACGAATTCATATAATTCTAGATGTGATTTATATGTAGTAGAAAGTAATGATGATGGTTCTTGGTCTGAACCAAGAATCCTTCCTGATTATGTGAATGATTTAGAAGCTACCAATACCCAACCTTGTGTCGTTCATACTGATGATTTAGAAATTATTTATTTCGCTTCTGATCGTTCTGGAGGAAAAGGAGGGCTAGATTTATGGTATGTAAGCCGTAGTATAGATAGTAAAAATATGGATTATACTTTTCCTAAAAATTTAGGAAGTAGAGTGAATACAGTAGGAGATGAAATTACTCCTTTTTATGATAGAGAAAGTAATACTTTGTTTTTTAGTTCAGATGGACATATTGGTTTTGGAGGTTTTGATATTTTTAAAGTACAAGGCAGCCAATTTGATTGGGATAAGCCTACTAACTTAGGAAAACCATATAATTCATCTTCAGATGAAAGATATTTTATTTATAAGGAATCTATGGAAAATGGCTTTTTTGTTTCTAATAGAATTGCAGATCTAAGTAAACTTTCTACAACTCATGAAGATATTTTTGAATTTGAAGAAGAATTTACAGAAATAACGATTAAAGGAAGTATTAAAGACAAAGAAGGAAAAGGAGTAGAAGGTGTTGAAATATTTTTATATGAAATAGCGTCTAATGGTCAAAAAAGAGTAATCGCAAATCAAACAGGAGATGGAAAATATCAATTTCCTTTAATTGAAAATAAATCTTATGCTCTTGAAGCCAAAAAAGAAGGCTACTCTGCTTATAATTTAGAATTTGAAATTCCTTCACCTGGAGTAAGTATAGATAAAGATTTGGAAATGGTGAAAAAAGGAACTGGAGCAACAGCAAGTGTAGGAACTACACCTCCTAAACCTATTAAACCGAATCCTTCATTCTTAGATCCTCCTAAAAAGGAAGACCCTGTTGTTGTATCGCCTCCTACAACTAGTCCTCCAAGTATAGTAGAACCACCTGTTGTAACAACGACGCCACCCAGTACTACTGTAGAACCAGATCCTGTTGTTGTATCACCTCCTACAACGACGCCACCCAGTACAGTAGAACCACCAGTTGTAACAACGACACCACCCAGTACTACTGTAGAACCAGATCCTGTTGTTGTATCACCTCCTACAACGACGCCACCCAGTACAGTAGAACCACCAGTTGTAACAACGACACCACCCAGTACTACTGTAGAACCAGATCCCGTTGTTGTATCACCTCCTACAACGACACCACCAAGTACAGTAGAACCACCAGTTGTAACACCAGAGACAAAGCTACCTCCTGCTAATGATCCTTATTGGTATCCTAATACTTCAGGTTCAGGAAGTAATCCAAGTACAACAACCACAACTCCTTCATCAAGTGATCCTGTATATTTAGATAATACAGTACATTCAAGTGGTACTTATTATAAAGTTCAAATTGAAGCTATGAGAACTTTTGTTAAAAGTAAATATTCAGAAGTAGAATCTATTGGTAGAATTGAAACAGAATATATTCATGAAAAGGATTTAGTAAGAATTATGTTAGGAAATTATTATAATAAAGAAGATGCTATTGCTGCAAGAAATGAAGCAAGAGATAAAGGATATACTAGAGCCTATACTGTTAAATATGTAGATGGGGTAAGAAAAGGTATTAAGGTATTTTATAACGAATAGAGTTATACAAATACACAAAAGAATAAAAGCCCTTTGAATTTGTTTCAAAGGGCTTTTATTCTTTAAATATCTGATAAAGATTATATTTGCAGTTTTAAATAAGAGAATAGTATGAAGGTCTTTAAATTTGGAGGAGCTTCTGTTAAAGATGCTTCTTCCATAAAAAATATAGGTCAGATTGTAAGAGAGTACCAAGGAGAAAAAATTTTAATTGTTATTTCTGCAATGGGAAAAATGACGAATGCTTTTGAAGAAGTATTAGAAGCCTATTATTTGAACAATAATCATAAAGAAGAAGCATTGCATAAAGTCCTCCAATTTCATCATAATATTATTAATGATTTATGGGATAACAATCAAAAACTTTTAAATGATTGTCAAAATATAATTGATGAAATTCCTCAAATTATAGAAAATTATAAAAATAAATCTTATGATTTTATTTATGATCAAATCATACCTTTAGGAGAAATGATTTCTACTAAAATTGTAAGTTCTTTTTTTAATGATCATAATATTTTGAATCAATGGGTAGATGTTAGAACCATTATTAAAACAGATAAT
>JAHDII010000135.1 GCA_020630895.1 Saprospiraceae bacterium | reverse complement strand
TTTGGAGAATAATGGCCCTTGGAGCCAACTCGAGGATTTTAAAAACATCACAATTTCTCTTGCAGGAAGACCTTATCCACTGAAAATCAAAATCTCTGATGAAGATTCTATCAAAAGAATTGTAAAAGGATTGAATGAGCAAATTAATCAATTTCAAATTTCTTATTCTGGAAAAGATAAACAAGATTGTTTAGCAATGACCTTGTTAACTATTGCTGTAGAATATCATAAATTACAAAAACAAGCTTCAATTAATGAAGCAGAAAATAAATTAGATGAGCTAACGGATTACCTTGATACCTTATTAAAATAATAAAATGAATAAGGTATAATGGCTTTTCAAAATAAAAAATATTTTACAAAAAAATTATTAGAATGGTATAATCCTAATAGCCGCCCTCTTCCTTGGAAAAAAGAAAAAAATCCTTATTTTATTTGGTTATCAGAAATTATTTTACAACAAACTAGAGTAGAACAAGGATTAAAATATTATTTAAAATTTAAAAAAAATTACCCTACAGTTTCCCATTTAGCTCAAGCTCCTGAAGATGAAATTATGAAAAACTGGGAAGGTCTTGGATATTATTCTAGAGCTAGAAATTTGCACAGTGCGGCAAAATATATTTCATCAGAATTAGATAATCAATTTCCTCAAACATATTCAGAAATTTTAAAATTAAAAGGAGTAGGAGAATATACCGCAGCAGCAATTTCTTCTTTTGCTTTTAATTTGCCTCATGCAGTTGTAGATGGAAATGTTTACAGAGTTCTTACACGTTTTTTTGGAATTGAACTAGCTATAGATACAACTATTGGAAAAAAAGAAATTCAACAATTAGCACAAGAATTATTATACTTAAAAAATCCAGGACTATATAATCAGGCGATTATGGATTTTGGAGCTACTATATGTAAACCTAAAGGAGCCTTTTGTGAAAAATGTTTGTTACAAAAAAAATGCAAAGCTTTTCAAAATAATATGGTAGCTATACTTCCTATAAAATCAAAAAAAATAAAAAAAGAAACACGTTATTTTAATTATCTTATCATACATCAAAATCATCAAGTTTATATTCGTAAAAGAAAAGAAAAAGATATATGGCAAAACCTATATGAATTCCCTTTAATTGAAACAAAAAAAGAAATTTCTAAAGCCTCTTTGCTAAAGCAAAAAAACTTTTTTGAAATTTTTTTCGATCAATTTTATGGAATTTTATCATTTTCTGACTCTTATGTACAAAAGCTTACACACAGAACTATTATAGCTCGATTTTATGAGATTGAAGTCAATAATAGTTTTAAAGCCAACAAAAGTGATTGGGTATGTGTAAATAAAAAGGATTTGCGTAATTTTGCATTTCCTAAAATCATTGATTTATATATCAAAAAATTTTAATAACTTTAATTTTATTTTATAACATTTAGCCCTAAATTTAGGGACATTATTTAATCGGTAATTATTATGATAAACAAAGTAACTTTAATTGGAAATCTAGGAAAAGATCCTGAAGTAAGAAGATTAGAAAACGGTGCTGCTGTAGCACGTATTACATTAGCTACAAATGAAAGCTATAAAGACAAAGCAGGAGAATGGCAAACTCTTACAGAATGGCATACTGTGATTCTGTGGCGTCATTTAGCTGAAAGAGCAGAAAATCAACTTAAAAAAGGAATGCTTGTTTATGTAGAAGGTAAAATCACTACTCGTAAATGGCAAGACAAAGAAGGAAATGATCGTTATTCTACAGAAATTACAGCGAACACTTTTCGCCCATTAGAAAAGAGAGAAAGTAATTATAATAATAATTTTCCTACACCAGAAGATGATCCAAATAATGGTAATGCACCTGCAGCAGTAAAAGAAGATAAAAACGATACTCCTGCAGCAGATGATGATTTACCATTCTAAAAATTACTTAGAAAATTGTAAAGCTTATTGCAAGCTTTACAATTTTCTTTTATCTTAGTAATTAATAACTAAAAATTTAAAATTTGGACCCTGAACCTGTTGGATTCAGTTTTACACATTTCTTTTCTGAGCCTTTATTTTTAACAATATTCTCAGGAGAATCTATAATATCATTGATATTGGTATTCTTCTTATTATGTCTTTCTGCATTAATTTCTGGTTCTGAGGTAGCGTATTTTTCACTCACACATAATGACTTAGATGACTTAAAAAAAGAAAATGGTAATTCTCTCGCTGGAGAACGTGTATTACAACTGATGGAACGTCCTGCTTATCTTTTAGCTACTATACTCATTACAAATAATTTCATTAATATTGGAATTATTGTTTTATCAGCCATAGCACTCCAACCCCTAGAGATGTTATTACCAGGTTCTACTATTGTTGCTGCATTAAAATCTGGAGCAGATGCCATTGTATCTATTTTTGGCACTTCTTTTTCTGTAGCTCAATTTGATCAATTTATTAGTTTTTTCATTACTGTAGTGGCTGTTACTTTCTTCCTTGTTCTTTTTGGAGAAGTATCTCCTAAAGTATATGCGAAATTATATAGCATGAAATTGGCTAAATTGATGTCAAGACCATTATTAATTTTAAGACGTATTTTTTATCCTTTTAGTAGTATCTTAGTTAAGAGTTCTACTTTATTAGAAAAACGTTTTGCCAAACGAACAGGAACTCAATTATCTGCACATGAAATTGATCAAGCTATAGAATTAACAATAAAAAAAGAGCAAGGCTCCGAACGAGAAGTGGATATTCTTAAAAGTATTATCAAATTTAACAATATTAGTGTAAAAGAAATTATGCGTTCTAGAGTAGATGTAAAAGCTGTAGAATTTGGTACTCAATATAAAAAATTACTTCAATTAATAAAAGAATGGGGCTATTCAAGAGTTCCTATATATGACGAAGATTTTGATAATATTACAGGGATATTGCATGTAAAAGATTTACTAGCTCATGTAGATGAAAAAGATAATTTTGAATGGCAAGCATTAATTAATCCTTCTTTAATGTACACTCCAGAATCTAAAAAAATAAATGATTTATTGAAAGAATTTCAAGAAAGACGACAACACATGGCAATTGTTGTAGATGAATATGGAGGAAGTTCAGGAATTATTACTTTAGAAGATGTTATGGAAGAAGTTATTGGCGAAATTCGAGATGAATTTGATACAGAACGTGAAATAGATTTTATTAAAATTAATGCTTATACATATATTTTTGAAGGAAAAACAATGCTCAATGATATTTCTAAATTACTAGATATAGATATTTCTATTTTTGAAGAAGTTCGTGGAGAATCGGATTCTATTGCAGGTTTATTATTAGAAATTTTTGGCTATATCCCAGCAAAAGGAAAATCTGTTTCTTTTGAAAAATATAAATTTGAAATAGAAGCATCTTCTAGAAAAAGAATAGAAAAAATTAAAATGACTTTACCTCATTAAAAAAGCAGCCACTTTTTTCAAAGTAGCTGCTAATCAAGTCACGAGAAACAAAAAACTATAAGGGACTCTTTATTATCAGAGTTGATAAATTTAATTTTGTCGAACAACATTTAAATCCATAGTAGGATAAGGAATACCAATTCCTTCTTTGTCAAATGCTTTTTTGATATTTTCATGCATATAAAAGAAAACATCCCAATAATGTTCACTCTTACACCAAGGACGTACAGCAAAATTTACTGAACTATCTCCTAAAGCTTCAACAAAAATATCTACAGGCTTATCATGAATTACTTGAGGACAAGAATCTGCTACTTGTTGAATTACATTTCTTGCTTTATCTATATCATCAGCATATCCAATTCCATAAGACATTACCACTTTAATTTCTCCTTGCCCAGATATATTTGTGATTGGTCCACTTGTTACAGTACCATTAGGCAGTATAATTTTTTTATTATCTGGAGTTAATAAAATGGTATTAAAAATTTGAATTTCTTCAACAGTACCTACATGTCCTTGAATATCCACTAAATCTCCAGTACGATAAGGTTTGAATAAAAGAATCATTACTCCTGAAGCAAAATGTCCTAAGCTTCCTTGTAATGCCATTCCCACAGCAAAAGCTAAAGCTCCTAATACAGCTACAAAAGAAGTCGTTTCAACACCAAACATTCCAGCAACAGTAAGAATCAAAGCTACTTTAAGTCCTACACTAACAATAGAAGTTAAAAAAGGTTGTAGATCTTTATCTACATTATTTTTGGCTAACATATTTCTCACTAATTTCACAACCCAGCCAATAATCATGAAACCTATAACGAGAGTAGCAATGGCTAGTAAAAGCGTTTTAGCCATTCCTAAAAAATCTTTTTGTAAAAATTCAGGCAAATTTGAAAGTAAATCTTGCATGTTGGTTTTATGTTTTTTAATTTAAAAGAATGATAAATAATTTTGTTTCTCTATAACATTAGACGCCTTAATCTTTTAAAAGGTACTACATAGAAGAGAGGTCAAATGTTAAAATATACTACTTTTTGTTTTAAAAATTTTATGTAAAAACAAAAAGTAGTATATTTGTTACTAGAACTAAATCCATAACCATGAAATTAATTATTGAGAAAATCAACCTAGCTAAAGAAGCATTTAGCAAAAAAAATTATTTAACTTCTGTTTCTTTTTTAGATGAAGCTTATCAAATGTGGAATCAAAATATAGAAACAATTAGTAGTTCAAAACATTTTAGGGAGGAAGCTCTATTGCTACTAGAAAAAATAATTGCTCTACCTGAATTAGAAATAACAGATTATATCATAAATATATTAGCTGAAGAAAAAGCAGCAATAGAAGATGAATGGAGTATTTTTATGAATTCTAATAGTATCATACAATTTAAAGAATTGTTGTATGATCTTTGGACAGTCATTCATTATTTTGATGAATATTTAGGGGGAATGAATCATTCTCAACAACCTCCAATTACTGTAGGGATTGAATCAAAAGGAGAATATAGTTTTTATGAAAATTTTTACGAAGATTCTCCTATATTATTATCGGAGTTTCAAAAAGTACACTATAATTAATATAGATACTTTGTCAAATCTTGTTCATATCGATATGATGATAAAATTAAAATATAAAAAATAGCTGCAATTATGGTATTTTTGTTTTAAGATATTCTTATTCATTAATTATATAGATTGTTCAATATGAAAAAACTATTTTTTTTAAGCATCATATCATCTATTTTATTATTTTTTTCTTGTAAAGAAATAGGACCTAATGTTAATTTAAATAATTCAACAAATACAGGAGACGGAGTTCAAGAACGAAATGTTTTGATAGAGGAATTTACAGGGGTACAATGTGTTAATTGTCCTGAAGGGAGTGCAAAAATTGAAGAACTTTTAGGAATACATGGAGATAATTTAATTGCTATTTCCATCCATTCAGGGTTCTTTTCTACACCTTATCCTCAAAGTGCTTATGACTTTAGAACATCAGAAGGAACTTCTATTGAAAATATGTTAGGACCAGCAATTGGTTATCCTGCGGCTACAATTAATAGAAAACTTTTTGAAAGTGAAGGAGGAATGATCTTAAATAAAGATAAATGGGCTGGATATATTGCTACTGAAAAATTAAATAGTCCATTAATGAATGTTGATATTGATAAAAATTATAATGCTACAACAAGACTATTAGATGTAACAGCTAATTTAACATTTAATGAAACAGTTACAACGCCTGTATATCTTTCTGTCATGATAACTGAAAATAATATTACTGATACACAATTAACTCCTGATGGTTTAGTAGAAGATTATTCACATAAACACGTTTTAAGAGGCCTATTAACTAATTTCGATGGTGATGCATATACAGGCTCTACAACAGTAAGTGCATCAGGAAGCCAAACATATACTATGACCATTCCGAGTAGTTGGAATATTAATAATTGTCATATCATAGTTGCGGCTCATCAGTTTGGTTCTAATAAAGAAGTGTATCAAGCTAATGAAACAAGTATTATAGATTAAGATTATGCTTAAAATTACTCTATCTAATAGAGATAATTTTAAACATAATCCAATCTAAAAGGCAGTTAATCTTATTTTTAAAGCCTTATTCAGAATTTAAGTAGTTAATATAATTATTTAATAAACCTCTTATTTGTTCTGCTGCAACAGGATTAGCAGAATGTACATTAAATTTTAAATTTCTTAAATCTAAATCTGACTCATAAACTAACCATTTTGCTGCGGCATATCCATCTTTCGCTACTGTTCCGTCTTTTGCTAATCCTAAATCATTATCAAAACTTATAAATGGAGGCAAACCATTTTCTTGAATATAAAGTACAAATTCTTCGTAGGTTCTTACCTCTACAAATTCTGATATTATAGAATGATCATAAACCATTTCAACAGTTCTAATATCATCTAAAAATAGCTTTTTCATTTTGAGAATTTTCATTTTAAAATGAACGATTTTTGAAGCAAAATAATTCATCCGTGATAATATCTATTTTTGTACATTGAAGGAACTTTTTTAAAGTTATGATAGTTTAAATTAAAAACAAACTATTCGTTATGACTGACAAACAATTGAAAAATATAAGCAAATTTTTGAGTTTAGTGCTCCGCCATCGACCTGAAGTTATAGGTATTAAATTGAATGAACAAGGCTGGGTGGGTGTAGATGAATTACTTGAAAAACTAAAAGCAAAAGGAAAAAATATTTCTTTAGAACAATTAGAAGAAGTAGTAAAAAATAATAATAAAAAACGTTTTGCTTTTAATGAAGATAAAACTCTGATTCGAGCGAATCAAGGGCATTCTATTTCTTTAGATTTAGGTTATGAAGCTGTAGAACCTCCTCGTTCTCTTTATCATGGAACAGCTACTCGATTTTTGGATAGTATTCAAAAAACAGGTTTAGAAAAACGCAACAGACATCATGTCCATTTATCTGAAGAATTAGATACTGCTACTAATGTAGGTGGGCGACATGGAAAAGTAGTTGTTTTAATTATTGATGCTGAACAAATGCACAAAGATGGCTTTAAATTTTTTGTTTCTGAAAACGGAGTTTGGCTTACAGATCATGTTCCTACTCAATATATTCTATTTCCATAAAAGTGAATTAATATAATTTTTCTACATTCAAATAGTGATATAATTTTTCCGCATAAATAGAATGTGCTAAAGCATTAGGATGGCTATCATGGGGCAAATGATTATAACGATTATCATTTAAAATATCGATACCCATATCTAAAGTTTCTATTCCTATTTTTCTTAATTCTTTTAATACATTTATTGTAGCATCTGTTTGAATAATGGATGCTACAATAAATTCAATTCCATTTTCTTTACACAAATCATTCATCCTTTCCATTATTTTTATGCTTGAAAAAGAAGATACATTTTTTTTATGTTGAGTGTCATTTATAAAATTTTGGATAGTATTAGAAATAGATAAATATTCTCTTAAAGGAACAGGTTTAAAAATATCATTCATATTAACATGATGAATATTAAAATCATTATTTTTTATTTTAATAAAAGGAAATTTTGAAGATTGGCTTTTTTTAAATTCTTTTTTTATATGTGGATCCATGTTTAAAAATCCATAATATAAATGTTCACGATAATAAGGAGATAATTGATTTCTCATATCATGAAAATCTGCATAAAACATTATAATTTTATCAGGCTTTTTAGAATTTGTTTTTAATTCGTTTTCTAACAATAACAAACCTTGAATATTTCCAAAACCAGGAACAGCTTTATTTTTTATAGTAAAATTATTTTCTAATTTTTTTTGTAATAAAAAAGCAAAAGTTTCATGGTCATTAACTCCCATACCATAAGTAAATGAACAACCATGAAAATGTATTTCGGGCAAAGATGTTTTTATAGAATCAGATGATATTCTTACAGAATCTTTTGTATGTGTTGCAGTATAAAAAATAGAGTCATTCATATTGACTTCAAAAGTACCAGGATGCAATGCTAATCCTGTTAAGGGATGAGGAATTAAGCATTGAGAAGGCTCTGAGTTTATTTTAAAATTATTAAAATGAAAAGGTTGTATTCCTATTATTCTTAATACAATTTCTAATAGAATAATAGTTATAATAAAAATAATAATGATATCTTTTATCGTTTTTTTCATTTTAATTGATTCGTAACTTTAAACGATTTCTATTGTATTATTCCTAAAACTATTCATCAAAGATATGTATAAATATTTTTTGATGAACCT
>JAHDII010000134.1 GCA_020630895.1 Saprospiraceae bacterium | reverse complement strand
ATTATTTCTATTTTCATATTTTTAATCAATCAAATATTTGCATTTATATTATTTTTATGGAATTATAAAAATACAAAAATCAAAAATATATTAGACGAAGATTTTAATTAAACTATAAAATGAAAAGAACACAAAGCATAGATTTATTAAGAGGATTTATTATGATATTCATGGCATTAGATCATGCTAGTGCTATGATTGCTCGTGTTCATTTTTCAGAAATGTGGGGCGTTGATTTTAATGAATATCCTACATTTTTTTGGTGGCTCACTCGTTTTGTTAGTCATTTATGTGCTCCTGGTTTTTTCTTTTTAATGGGAATGAGTATTTATTTATTTGCCGAAAAAAGAAAAGCATCTGATTGGTCGAATCAAAAAATAAATATTTATTTTTTAAAACGAGGCATATTAATTTTATTATTCATGTTTTTTCTAGAATTTCCTGCTTGGGCATTAGGAATGTCCTTCAGCCAAGTAGCATCTACTGGTCCTCCTATGCCTGGAAATTATACCGGAGGATTTTTTCTTCCTTCAACTGTATTATATGGTTTAGGAATGTGTATGATTATTGCAGGAGTTTTATGGAGATTGAATAAATGGTTATTATTGTTCGTGAGCATTTTAAGTTTTTTAATTTCTGGATTATACATTTCAAATGCAGATCCTACACAAGCATTTCATGCCTTAGAACATTTTATTGTAGTTCCTGGAATGTCTAAAGGAGCATTAACGATATATCCCGTTATTCCTTGGTTGGGTGTCACCACCTTCGGAATGTTTTTTGCTCACTTATTATTAGAGTACAAAGAAAAATTTTATAAAATTTCTTTCATTGCAGGTTTTGTTTTTATACTCATTTTTGTTCTTTTAAGATTTTTAGAAGTAGGCAATTTTCAGTTTACAGAAAATGATGATTGGATTAGTTTTTTTACTTTAATCAAATATCCTCCTAGTATTACATTTATTTTAATCACACTAGGAATCAATTTAATTTTATTATTTATATTTTCAAAACTGACAGAAAAAAAATGGTTATATCCTGTTCAACTATTTGGACAAACTGCCATGTTTTATTATATCACTCATTTATATATTTATGCCTTAATCGGATTATTATTTTTGAAAGGAACTTCAATAGGCATTATGTATTTGTGTTGGCTATTAGGATTATTTATTTTATTTTTTATTTGTCAATGGTTTTTACGATTCAAAAAAAATAAACCTCTTCATTCTATTTGGAGAATGATATAAAATGTATATCTTTAATAAATCAATATTCATGATTCAATGCAAGAGAAAATTATACTAATATTATTGATGGGCTTGTTTATTTCTTCTCTTACAGGACAAGAAGATAAAAGATTTAAAACGCCTTTATCGCCTCGTACGGCGAATTATAATATTCATGCCACTTTAAACACAGATACAAAACAAATCATAGCTCAACAAACGCTCACTTTTAAAAATCCTTCGAATGATACCATTTGGACGATGCCTTTTCATATGTATTATAATGCTTTTAAAAATAATAAAACTTTATTTTATACAGGAGGAGGAAGAATTCCTAAAAATAAATCTGAAGAAGATATTAAAAATGGTGTATGGGGCTGGATAGAAATTACAGAAGTTATAGATGAAAAAGGAAATAATTTAAGTCAAAATATAAATTATGTACTTCCTGAAAATAAAAATAAAGAGGATCATACCGTAGCAGAAATTCAATTAATCGAACCTATTTTACCTCATGCTACTTATGAATTAAAAATGAAATGGATATCACAAATTCCTAAGGCGGCTGCTAGAACGGGTTATAATCGTGATTATTATTTTATGGTACAATGGTTTCCCAAATTAGGCGTTTATGAACCTGAAGGAAGCCGTTTTGCAACGCAAGGACAATGGAATTGTCATCATTATTATCCTACAACAGAATATTTTGGAGAATTTGGAGTATATGAAGTAACCTTAGATGTACCTAAAGATTTTATTGTAGGAGCCAGTGGTTTTTTATTAGATGAAACTATAAATACAAATCGCAAAAAAGTAACTTATCTAGCTGAAGATGTTATCGATTTTGCTTGGACAGCTCATACTGGATTTGAAGAAATCATTGAATATTGGGAAGGTATAGAAATTAAATTATTAATTCGTCCTGAACACATTTGTAATCAAGAACGTTTCTTAAAAGCAACAAAAAATACTTTATCTTTTTTTGAAAATTATTTAGAAAAATATCCCTACCCTACTCTAACCATTGTAAGTCCTCCATATCATGGATTATTTTCAGGAGCCATGGAATATCCTACGCTCTTCACAGCTCCCACGTTATGTGATTTACCTCAAGGAATTAAAACAACAGAAACCCTAACGATACATGAATTAACTCATCAATATTTTATGCAAATATTAGCTACAAATGAACAAGAAGAACCTTGGTTAGATGAAGGATTTACTTCTTTTTTTGAAGCTAAAATTTTAGATAAATATTATCCAGAAGGTGTAGTACATTCTGATTATTTAGGAATGAATATTAGTTCTAATGAATTGCGAAGAGGTCGTTTTTTTAATGCTGATAATATTAAAATAAATCCTATTAGCGATTTTGGATTTCATTTTAAACATGGGAGTTATGCTGAAATTGTTTATGGAAAAGCTGCGGTTACTTTAAAAACTTTAGAAGGGCTTGTTGGAGAAAAAACGATGCAAGAAATTATGCAAACTTATTTTAAAAGATGGAAATTTAAACACCCTTGTAGAAATGATTTTTTTGATGTCGTCAATGAAGTAGTACAAAAAAATCATGGTGATAAGTTGGGCGAAAATATGAATTGGTTTTTTGAACAAACCATCATGGGAACAGAAGAATGTGATTATGCGATTCATTCTATTTCTAATGATGTTATCGAATCTCCTTTAGGATTTTTTGATAATATTAGTCATTGTATTACAGAAAGAAAAAATGATTCTAAAAAATATCAATCTAAAATAATTATTTATAGAAATGGTGAAATGATCATGCCTCAAGAAATTAAAATATTTTTTGAAAATGGAGATCAAAAAATTGAATATTGGGATGGTAAAGATAGAAGTTTTGAATTGAACTTTATTTCTGAACATAAAATTGATTGTGCAGAAATAGATCCTCTTCTTAAAATTACTTTAGATAAAAATTTAATTAATAATAGTTATTCTGTTCAAGCTAAAAAAACAGGAATCAGAAGATATTTTACTTCCTTTTTTACTTGGATGGAAAATATTATGGTCACAGCTAGTGCTTTAATTTAAACCAAAATATACTCATGATAGAAATTCTTAAACAAGGACTTCAATTAATTTGGAAACATAAAAAAATGTGGTTATTATTATATGCCATAGTTTTTTTATTTGCTGCTTTTGTAGCGAGTCCGTTTAAGAAATATTTAGAAAATAAAGTGGGACATTCTTTAATGATTGATGACATCATCAAAGGATTCAATTATACTTTTATCAATGATTTTATGAATGCTTATGGAGATGGTATTTCACCTATACTTCACCAATCTTATTTAAGCATTATTTTATTTTTATTATTGTTTATTTTTTTAATGGGAGGGATTTTATCTTTATTTAAAGAAGGTAATCATGAAAATAATCGCTCTTTATTTTGGGGACAATCTGCACATTTTTTTTGGAGAATGTTGAGATTAAGTATTTATTTTATCATCATTCATTTTGTAGTATTCTTGATATTCATTTCTATTTTTATGACCATTACCAAAGGGTTAAATCCTTTGCGTTTAGAAAGTGAAGGAATTATTTTTTCAAGTATAAAATATTTAACTCCTATTTATTTATTGGTTGCTTCATTTTTTATGATGTGGCAAGATTATGCTAAAATATTTTTAATCCATGAAGACAAAAAATATTTAATTCAACCTATAAAAAAATCGTTTCAATTTATTATTAAAAACATCAAAAAAACTTGGGGATTATATTTAATCAATTTAGGACTATTATTAATAGTAATGATTATTAATTATTTCATTACAACCTCTTTTAATATCAATTCAAATTCAAGTATTTTAATTTCTTTTATTATTTCTCAAATATTTGTTTTTTCTAGGCTAGGATTAAAATTACTGAATTTAAGTACAGCTACTTTGTTGTATCAAAAAATAAAATAAATTATTTTTTCATTTCCTCAATTCCTTTACTTAATACTTCATATATTTTTTGATAGTTAGGATATTTTTCTAAAAATTCTAAATGCCGTTTTATAGTTTTTTTATCTCCTCGTTGTGCAGGACCTGTTTGCATTTCTTTTGCAGGATATAATGATACTTTTTTAGATGTTTCTTGAATCAATGGAATTAAAACTTCCATAGGTAATTCTTCTTGTTGTAAAATATCTTCAGCCATAGTATATAAATAATTCGTAAAATTATTTACTACAACTGCCGTTACATGAATTTTGGCTCGTTGTTCATCATTAATTAAATAAATTTTAGAACTTACCGTTTCCGCTAATTCTTGTAATCTATTTTTCATTAATTCTTTATTAGCATCAATTAAAATAGGAATATTTAAAAAATCTGCCAGTCGATTCATTGAAAATGTTTGAAGAGGATAAAAAACACCATAATTTTCAAAATAAGGTTCTAATACTGTACTGGGTGTAGAACCAGAAGTATGAACAACCCATGAAGTTGCAGGAATTCTTTTTTTTATTTTTTCAGCTACTGTTGCAATAGCATCATCTTTGACGGCTAAAATATATAAATCTGCACCTGGATTTAATGAAGATAAATTATCAATAGGATTGGCTCCAATAATTCTAGAAATACGAATAACCTTGTTCGTTTGTCGGCTAAAAATTTGTACGATAGTATGACCTACTTCTTTAAGTCGTTGGCTCAAATGATACCCTACATTACCAGCACCAATAACAGTTATTTTCATTTTTATTTGATTTCAATCCGAAGTTAATAATAATTTTAGAACTAAAATAAAAATATTTTATCGTTCTTTTATTCTTCTCCACATTGCTACAAAAATGCCCAATAACATTAAAACAGAACCGAACCAAAATAAATTAATTCCAGGAAAAACAATAGCTTCTAAAACTACATATTGACTAGAAGGAACATCTTCAGCTACTTGTATCGTTACACGATCTTCTTTAGGTTCTCCTTGAGCCACAACAATTGTTATATTTTGATTTTTAGCATCTACATTTCCTATTTTAAAATGTAATCCTAAATCTTTAAATTCATCTTTAATATTAAAAGGAATATTATCACGAATCACATAAATAGGTTTTGCAGTATAATCTTTTCCTTGCTTTTCAAAACGAATCATAGCATTCATTGCTATATCATCTTTTTGAGGAAAATAATATTCACTTGTAGGGTTCGTTTCAAAACCAGAGAAAGTATATGTTGTTCCTAAATGATGAAATGAATCTCCTTTTTTAAGAGTATAACTTTTATAATCTAATTCAGAATCATTGACAAAATATTCATCAAAAACTTTTGTTGTTAATTTTAATTTAGCATTAATTTCTGTTAGCTCTGCGGGAAAACGAATAATTCTAGATCTTCTAATGACTGCAAACGGCATAGCATCAAAAGTTTTATTTGTTTTTTTATCTGTTACTTTTAATCGTATTCCTAATCCCATATCTCCTTCTTCATAAGTATAACTTTCGTGTGTAGGTTTTGTTTCTATTCCTACAAATTCCACGATTAAATTAGGCGTATGAAAAGTATCTTTTAAAAGAGCTGAATAAGAAATATATCCTAAACTATCTTCTTGACTTCTTGCATATTCAGGATCTGTTTCTGCTCTAGGTAAAGAAGCAATATGTGTAAAAATATCTTTCCCTAAATAATGTTTTGTTGAAGGATTAGAAGCCGCTACTTTTTGAAATGTTTTTTCATAAATAATATTAGGATATAAATTAAAATTCTCTGATATCTCCCCTGTTTTTAAATCTATTTTTTGATAATTAATTGTAAAGGTTCTATAAACGCCATTAATACTATCTTTTTCATAAGTGACTTTATAGCCATTCATGAATAAGGGTTTATCTTTTATTAATAATATATTCTTATTATAATCTTCTTCTGTAAATCCTTCTATAATTCCTTTTTGCCCAAATGAATCTGTAGAAATATGATGTTGATTAAGTCCTGAAATAATAGAGCCTAAAATCATTAAACCAAAACCAACATGAGAAAAAACAGAACCTACTAATTTAATATTCGTTCTAATCGTAGTTATTAAATAATCTATATTAGAAACTACTGCAAACCAACAACCAAAACTTAAAACATAATATTGCCAAACATGAGTATCTAAAATTCTAGCAAATAAATAAGTCAAGATTAAAGATAATACACTAGATATGATGATATGTTTTGAAAATACTTTTTTCCAAGCTTCAAAATTAGATTCTTTATATCTTAAAAATTGAGCTGCTCCTGAAAGAATACCAATCAGTAAAGCTACCCATAATTGATATTTATTATAATGTTCTATCGCATCACTCGGAGGGGCTAAATGATTATTAGAAAAATCACTATTGAGTACCCACGCAGCACCATCCATTAATTTATTAAATACAGGAATAGAGGTAGAAATAGAAATTAATAATGTAGAAATTAATAAGACTAAAGAACCAATAAACATCCAAAATTCTTTAGAAGAAAAAGGTTCTTCTTTTTCGGGTTCTGGAATATGTTTATTGTTTTTAAAATATAAATAAAACGCTATTCCTATAAATGAAAATAAGCCTAAAACTAAATGCCATTCTAAACCTAATTCAGTAAAAGCATGGACTGAGGTATCTCCTAAAACACCACTTCGAGTTAAAAATGTAGAATAAAAAACAAGAATAAATGAAAATAAATAAAAAGCTAATGTCGCTTTAATAGAATGTCCTGTTGCTTTAGCAACGACATTCATATGTATTCCTGCCAATAAAATTAACCACGGAACTAAAGACATATTTTCTACAGGATCCCAAGCCCAATAACCTCCGAAACTTAAAGCTTCGTATGCCCATGCTCCTCCCATTAAAATTCCTGTTCCTAAAATTGTTCCTGAAAATAAAGCCCAAGGAAGTACAGGTTTTAACCAAGATTTATATTCTTTACGCCAAAGAGCTGCTGCTGCAAAACAAAAAGGAACACTAACTGAAGCAAAACCTAAAAATAAAGTAGGAGGATGTATCGTCATCCAATAATTTTGAAGTAATGGATTTAAACCTGTACCAGTTATCTGAGTTAAATAATCTGCTGTAGAAAAAATGGGTGCATTAATTGCTTCTTTTGTATCTCTTAATAAGACAAAAGGATTGATGCCTATTCTTGTATTTACTATATATATTCCTAATAAAAATGAAGAAATAATCGCTTGAATAATACTCAAGAACATCATCACTCCATTTTCCCATTCTTTTGTTTTTGCTAATAATATAATTCCTAAAATGACATGCCAAAACATCCATAATAAGAAACTTCCTTCCTGACCTTCCCAAAAGGCCGCTAAAATATAGCTATAATTTAAATCGTCTGAAACATGATTAAAAGCATAAGCATATTCATACATTTTATCTGTCATGATATAAAATATCAATCCAATAACCATAAACACGCTAATTCCATGAGCTAAAAAAGCAAAGCGAGCCATTTTTTTCCATACAATTCCTTCCTGTAAATCTTTACGTTTTTCTGCAAAAAAGTAAGATACTGCGGCTAGTATAGAAGCAACAAAACTTAATGCAATAAAAAAATGACCTATTTTCCCTATAAGAAGGTTTTCTCCAATATACTGAATATTGTCCATTCGTTTTATTTATAAAAATCGATATTGTGGGTAATGTGTGCGATGATGAATCATTTTCTAAAATTCAATTACATTTCTCTAGCAAATATTTCTTCATCTTTATATTTAGAAGGACACTTTAATAACATATGTGATGCTACAAAATTTTCTCCTACCATTTTCCCTGTAAGAACTATTTTTTCTGATTTATTAAAATCTTGGGGTTTTCCTTGATTCATGACTACTCTACATTCTTTTCCATCTTGATCAATCATATGAAAACTAAATAAATTAGGATCTATCTTAGGATCATATACAACCGGTTTTGTTTTAGAAAGAACTCCTACTACTTTTACTGATTGTTCTGGATTCTTAGAAGATTCTGCAAAAGTACTATATTCAGTCATATCACCAAAAAAATTAAACAATACTATAATTCCAATAGCTATAATGATAATAGCGATAATATTTCCTCTT
>JAHDII010000133.1:7510-8329 GCA_020630895.1 Saprospiraceae bacterium | reverse complement strand
GCCATAGCTACGGTTGAGGGAAATAACAAAGTATATTTTCAAAAGATCAAGTTGGATATAATCAATTTTTCGCAATAACATCTAATGAATTAGCCCTTGATTGAAATCTAAATCAAGGGCTAATTTAATCATATTAAATGATGATAAAAATTATTTCATAATAATCGTTTGTGTAATCGTTCCTTTTTTATTGGTAGCTTTAATATAATAAGCTCCAGAAGCTAAATGACGCTTTTTAATTTCTAAGACAGTATTGGTAATGATTCCACTTCTTACAATTTGACCATTATAAGAAATAATTTCATAGTTAAAACCTATAAAGTTTTCTGAAAATTCTACTTGCCCTTTTTTATGCATAGGATTAGGAGCAACTTTTATAAATTGATCTTCTGAATTAATTGTAGTTGCTGAACTATTTACATAAGCCAAATTTTTATATTCAATAATCATATTAGGAGTACTTCCAGGATATGAAGGACCATTTGTAGCAAAAAATACAGCACCATTATGAGGATTTATACATAAATCACGGATACGCCCATAATTTTCAAAATATTTATTTTCATTGGTTACTTGAGTCCCATCTGCATTCAATTCTAATTCTGATAAACTAGGTTCTTGAGCAGAGATACCTCCTAAAATAGCACATAATAAAGAACCTTGCCATTCTGGAATAGCTTCATGATTATAATATTCGATTCCATTAGGAGCAATACAATAATTTGTCCAAGCCCAAATAGGTTCTTCAACAGTTACATTATTACAAAAAGTCATTTCAGAAGAAGTGTTGCAAGGTCCTTCTACATTGGGCCAACCATA
>JAHDII010000133.1:0-7500 GCA_020630895.1 Saprospiraceae bacterium | reverse complement strand
TTCATCAGAATGATTTTGTCCATGTTCTGAACTATAAATTTTACCATCTGGAGCTAGACATAATCCCTGAGCATTTCTATTCCCATAAGTATAAATATAACTACTAGGATCCGGATTATCAGAAGGAATACTTCCATCAGTATTTAAACGTAATGTTTTGCCATTTAAATTATTCTTATTTTGAGAATTACTAGAACTTCCCACATCTCCAGTTGTCATTAATAAAGTACCATCCTCTAAAAATAATAAACGAGAACCATTGTGGATACCTGCTGCTTCAATATCATCCAAAATAATGGTTTCATTTTCTAAATCTGTTCCATTCCAATCATAAGAGACGAGGCGTTCTTTAGATTGCCAAAAAGTAACATCATAAGTATAAACTAAATATACTTTTGGATTATTTGTAAAGTCTGGATCTAAAGCCATTCCTAATAAACCAGGTTCACCATCTCCTCCGTTAGCAACACCTCCTAAATCTAATATTGTCGTTGTATTTCCATTTTCAGGATTAATTCTTTTTACTTTTCCATACCTTTCAGAAACCCAAATATGATCATCTGGTCCCCAAAGGATTTCCCAAGGAATTTGTAAACCAGTAGCAACTTGTCTTTCTGTTAAAACAGTATTTCCTATAGTAACAGTAGTTTGTGCTTCAGTTTTAAAACTAAAACAACATAAAATAAATAAAAATGTGTAGAAGAATTTTTTCATAATGATTGAATTTTCCACTAAGGTAATAAAACCATTTTATTTTTTATGACAGCTATTTGGCAGAATTGTCAAAATCTCCCATTAATTCTTTTGAAATAGACTTAGTAGTTTTAGCTCCTAATTGTTTAATTCGTTCTGCTCTTCCTATAAGAGTATCTCCAAATTTAGCAGAATCAGATAATTTTCTCATAGCATTATCATAAGAAGTTTGTACTTGATGTAAACGTTTTCCAATATCTTGTAAATCTTCAGAGAAAGAACAAAATTTATCGTATAGTAATCCACTTTGTCGAGCAATTTCTAATACATTTTTCTTTTGTTTTTCTTGTTTCCAAATAAAAGAAACCGTTCTCATAGTGGCAAGCAATGTTGTTGTACTTACTAATACAATATTTCTATCTAAGGCTTCTAGAAATAGTTTAGATTCTTGTTGTAAAGCTACAGTTAAGGCAGGTTCTACAGGCACAAACATCAATAAATAATCAGGAGAATTAATCTGATATAACATTTGATAATTCTTAGAACTTAAATCTTTGATATGATTTTTTAAACTTGTGATATGACTCGTTAAAAATTGGGCTTTTTGACTTTCGTCTTCTGTACTAAAATATTCTTCATAGGCTTTTAAAGAAACTTTTGAATCAATTACTAAATGCTTGTCATCTGGTAAATGGATAATAAAATCAGGGCGATGTTGTCTCCCATCACCATTTAAAAATGATTGTTGGGTTTGATAATGAATTCCTTTTTCTAGACCTGCTTTTTCTAGTAGCACTTCTAGCTGAAATTCCCCCCAATCTCCCTGAATTTTATTATCTCCTTTAAGGGCATTCACTAAATTATTGGCATCCTCACTTAGTTGCATATTTAAGTCCCTGAGTTGATCAATTTCTTTTTTCAAAGAAATTCTTTCCTTGGTTTCCTCCCAGTATCTTTTTTCAATATTATTTTCAAATTCTCTAAATTTTTCTTTAAAAGGATTTAGAAGGCTATTGAGTTGTTCATGGTTTTGATGTGAAAATTTTCTACTTTTTTCTTCAAATAGTCGTTCTGCTAAATTAGCAAAACGATCTTCCATTTGTTTATGAATATTTTCTAATTCATCCTTTTGATGAAATAATTTTTCTTCTAAATGGAAAATGATTTGTTCTTTGGCAGAAAGATTAGAAGATACTTCTCTTAACTCTTGTTCTTTTTCTACAATATCAGCTTTTGTAGCATCAATTTGTGCTTCTAATGATTGATAAGCAATTCGTTCAACATATTTCTTTCTGATTTCTTCTTCGCTCCATCCACCATATTTATATCTGGCAATAAACCATGCTGCAATTGCACCTATCAGCAAACCAATTAGTAAATATAAAATTTCCATAAATTGCGTATTGTAAACAAAAAATGTATAAAATTACTAAGGTAAAGTTATATACATTTATCCATGATAATCAAAAAATTATGAGAAAAAATGCATTTCAATACGCAAATAATATCTTTTGTAAACTATTTGCGTAATGTCGCGTTAATTTTTAAAATATTCTTAATGTTTTTTGCCTCTTTAAATCTCTAATGAAGGAATATTTCATGAATTGAAATATATAATTTTTATTTTTATCGCAAATGGTTTTTATTAATGATCTTTTTGCCGTTCCTTTATGGAAATTTTTAAAAATATTATGAAAAACTACACTCCTCAACAAAAAGGAACAGGATTTAAAGTTTGGACACCTTTGTTATTATCCATTTTTATGGTTGTAGGAATATTGATAGGAATGAATTTGAGAACTACTCCTCAGGTTATTTCTTTAGATGACAAAGCAACAACATCTAATCCTTATGGGATGGGTAGAGTCGAAGAAGTATTACGATATATTGAAAATAATTATGTAGATAAAGTCAATAGTGAGGAATTAATAGAGAAAACAGTTAATAAATTGTTGGATGAATTAGATCCTCATTCTAATTATATTCCCAAGGATGAATTACAAGGGGTAAAAGAAAATTTAGAAGGTAATTTTGTAGGAATAGGAATTGAATTTGATATTGTAAAAGATACGATTTTAGTGCTCAATCCTATTTCTGGTGGACCATCAGAAGAGAAAGGAATATTAGCAGGAGATAAAATCATTGAAATATCAGATTCTATTGTAGCAGGTGTAGGTATAACAACTCAAGGAGTAGGGAAAATATTAAAAGGAGAAAAAGGAAGTCCTGTAAAAATTGGAATACAAAGAAATGGACAAGAAAAATTATTGTATTTTGAAATTGTTCGGGATAAAATCCCTTTAAAAAGTGTTGATGCTTCTTTTATGATGAATGCTAAAACAGGATATATTAAAATCAATCGATTTAGCGGAAATACATATAAAGAATTTATGGAAGCAATGAGTGATTTTGAAGAAGAAGAAATGGAAGATTTAATTATTGATTTAAGACAAAATCCAGGAGGATATTTAACAGAAGCAACTAGAATTTTAAATCAAATTATACCACAACGTAATGTGCTTTTAGTATATACAGAAGGAGAACATAATACTAAAAAAGAATACGAAACTCAAGGTATGGTTAAATTTGATATTGATGATATTGTAGTCTTAATTGATGAAGGTTCGGCTTCTGCTAGTGAAATTTTAGCTGGAGCTTTACAAGATTGGGATAGAGCTGTAATTGTAGGAAGGCGTTCTTTTGGAAAAGGTTTAGTACAAGAACAATATAGTTTATCTGATGGTGGTGCTTTGCGTTTAACAGTGGCTAAATATTTTACAAAATCAGGAAGATTAATTCAAAAACCTTATGATGATTTAAAAAAATATAATTCTGATGCTTTAGATAGAGCGAGTAATGGAGAATTAAAAAATGCAGATAATATTCATATTACAGACTCTACAAAATATTATACAAGTAATGGTCGTGTTGTATATAGTGGAGGAGGTATTATCCCTGATATTTTTGTTCCTTCTAATGATATTTATGAAAATAAAACGTACACTAAATTAGCGGCTCTAATACCCGATTTTGTATATGACTATTTGAATGAAGAAAGAGGAAATATTACCGAAATGGGTGAAAAAAAATTCATTAAAGATTTTGAAGTGTCAGATGAATTATTTTATTCTTTTGCTAAATACAGTATCGAAAAAGATAAAAATTTATCTTTAGAGCAAATTAATGCGATCCAAAAAGAAATAAAATTAAGAATAAAAGGAAGTATTGCAAGAAATACTTTTGGTTTAAATGCTTATTTTTCTGTTCAATCCCAACAAGATGAAATGATCCAAAAAACAATGGAGATTATAGATCAGTCAAAGCAATATTTAGAAGAATAAATACTCAACTTATTATAATAGAATATTGTTGTTTGAGTAAGATATTTGTTAGAAGAGTGAATTTAAAAAATGAAGGGTAGAAAAGTAATAATGTGGTTTAGGCAAGATTTAAGACTTCATGATAATGAAGCCTTAAGAGATGCTTTAGAAGTTTCAAATGAAGTTATCCCCATTTATGTTTTTGATGAAAGAGTTTTTAATACAACTACTCCTTTTGGTTTTAAAAAAACAGATAAATTTAGAGCTAAATTTATTATTGAAAGTGTTGAAAATTTAAGAAAATCTTTAAGAAAAAAAGGTTCTGAATTAATTGTAAGAATTGGAAAACCAGAAGAAGAAGTTTATAAAATTGCAAAAGCTGCTAAAACCAATTGGGTTTTTTGTAATAGAGAACGAACTCAAGAAGAAGTAGATGTTCAGGATGCATTAGAAAAAGCATTATGGAGTATTGGACAAGAAATTCGATACTCTAGAGGAAAGATGTTATATTATACTCAAGATTTGCCCTTTCCTGTAAGTCATACTCCAGATTCCTTTTCATCATTTAGAAAAGAAGTAGAAAAGTTTGTTTCTATTAGAGAACCTTTTTTACCTCCTAATTCTATTCCTTCATTCACCTCAGATATTAATTTAGGAACTATTCCTACCTTAGAAGATTTAGGACATTCTTCTTTTGAAATAGATAAAAGAGCTTCTTTTGTTTTTGAAGGAGGAGAAGATAAAGCTTTGCAACGACTTCATTCTTATTTATGGGAAACAAAAAATATTCTTCGATATAAAGAAATTAAAAATAACTTATTAGAAGAACCTTTTTCTTCTAAATTATCTCCTTGGATTTCTCAAGGTTGTTTATCGCCTAAAAAGTTATTTTATGAATTAAAAAAATTTGAAAAAGAACATAAAGCTAATAAATCTACCTATTGGCTATTTTTTGAATTAATGTGGCGTGATTTCTTTAGATTGATGGGAAAAAAACATGGTAATTGTATTTTTAAAAAAGGAGGAATTAAAAAAGAAAATTCTTTACATTTAAAAGATGATTATCGAATCTTTGAACTGTGGCAAAAAGGTAGAACCGGAATTCCTTTTATTGATGCGAATATGAAAGAATTAAATGCTACAGGATATATTTCAAATAGAGGACGTTTGAATGTCGCTAGTTTTTTAATTCAAGATTTAAAAGTAAATTGGCAAATGGGAGCTGAATATTTTGAATCTATATTAATTGATTATGATCCTTGTAGTAATTGGGGCAATTGGAATCAATTAGCAGGAGTAGGCAGCGATTCTAAAGAAATGAAATATTATAACATTATTTCTCAAGCAAAACGATATGATCCACATGGCGATTATGTAAAACACTGGCTTCCTGAACTAGAAAGAATACCCAAAGAAAGAATTCATATTCCAGACACCCTTTCATTAGGAGAACAAAAAGAAGCTAATTTTGTATTAGGAGCAGATTATCCTAAAGCTATGTTGAATACGAATAGATGGACTAGATAATATTTATCAAATTTCTTTCTATTTAAGATCTTCTTTTTTTTCATATGCAATGAATCTAAATTTGTTTTTATGCGTATTTTAATACTATAGGGTATGGTTTTTGTATTTAATACCTAAAAAATAATGAAAAAATTGTTAAATGTTATGACATTCTTTACATTAATATAAAATATGTTATAAATTAATATTCAATAAGACACTAAACATTCTCCCCTAAGTTTTGAAAACGAATTTTTAATCTATTGAGAACACTAAAATTTTATACTATGAAGACACATCATTGTTTTCTAATATTTTCTTTTTTAATATTTCTTACTATTGGACTTAATGCACAATGCATTAAAGGTGATTGTGCCAATGGAAAAGGTACATATAAATTTCCTAGTGGTGCAATTTATACAGGAGATTTCAAAGATGGCAAATTTCATGGTTATGGAATTTGTGAATATTCAGATGGTGAAAGATATGAAGGATGGTGGGTAGATCGTCTTCAAGATGGAAAAGGTACTTTATATAAAACAGATGGTACAAAAGTAAGTGGATTGTGGAAAAAAGGGTTTTTGATTGATGAAGGAGGAGAAGTGATAGATACAGAATTTGCACATAAAAGAATAGAAGGTGGTGAAATTCAAATTGGTTGTTTAAAAGGAGATTGTAAAAATGGCTATGGTATCATGGCTTGTCCTAATGGTGATCGATATGAAGGAGAATTTAAAGAGGGTAAATTTCATGGAAAGTGTAAATGGTTTTATTCCTATGGTGATGTATTTGATGGATATTATGAAGATAATTTTCCTCATGGGAAAGGAAAAATTTATCATGTAGATAAAACTGTAACGGAAGGTATTTGGGAAAAAGGTACTTTTTTAGGTGAAAGCAAAGATATTGAAGTTAAAGATTGTACAGATGGTACTTGTGGCAATATTAAAAATGGATTGTTTAATTATGCTGATGGTACGACTTATCAAGGAGAATTTAAAAATGGAATTCCTGAAGGTTGGGGTAGAGTAGAATATAGTTCAGGAGAAATTTATGAAGGAGATTGGAAAAATGGAAGTGCTAATGGTTATGGTATTTTTACAGATAAAAGAGGAAATGAATATTCTGGTATTTGGAAAAATGGAAGTTATGTTCATCAAGTAAAAAAAGAAGAACCTGAAACTGTAGAAGTAATTGAAAATGAACTAGAGGATAATGGAAAAACGAAGGTTTGGGCTGTTGTTGTAGGAGTATCTATGTATTCTCATATGAGACCTCTTAAATATTCAGATAATGATGCCTTCCGATTAATGGCATTCATGCAAAGTCCAGCTGGTGGAGCCTTGCCAGATGAACAAATTAGAGTTCTTGTAGATGAAGATGCGACTAAAGAAAATATTATTAATTCTATGAAAGAACTCTATGGCAAAGCAGATAAAAATGATCTTATCATTTTATATTTTTCAGGGCATGGTCTTAAAGGCTCTTTTCTTCCTATTGATTATGATGGGTATAGAAATGAATTAAAGCATTCTGAAATTAATAAGATATTAGAAAAGAGTAAAGCGAAATATAAACTATGTATTGCAGATGCTTGTCACTCCGGAAGCTATGCTTTTGCTGAAAAAGGAGAATTAGATGATATTATTTCAGATTATTATACCAATTTATCCAATTCTAGAGCAGGAACAGCTTTAATGTTATCTTCTAAACCAGAAGAAACTTCTCTTGAATCATATAAAGTCCGTCAAGGTGTATTCAGTCATTATTTATTAAGAGGAATGAAAGGAGAAGCCGATCAAAATAATAATGGTATTGTTACTTTAAAAGAATTATATACTTATATTGCTGAAAAAGTAATTTCTTATACTCAATTTAGACAATCGCCAGTACTCAAAGGAAATTATGATTCTGATATGCCTATAAGTGTAGTAAGAAAAAAATAGTATTTTGGATAAGCAAAAAAAGGAAGGAACACTAC
>JAHDII010000132.1 GCA_020630895.1 Saprospiraceae bacterium | reverse complement strand
AATAATCCAATTTAAAATTCTGATTTGAATCTAAAAATTGTTCAAATGTTATAGGCGAAGTATTAATAATTTCTACTAATTCCATAATTTTATTTTCATTTACCTCACTGATAAATTTATGCTTTCTTGATTCTATATATTTTGCATATGCTTTTCTTTGTTTTTCATCAAAATCATCGATGTATTGAATTATTTTAGAATTTAATGAATCTTGTAAAACAACATCTTTTATATTATATATTTTATCTTCTAATTTTTGAATTTTTTTCTCAAACTTTCGCAATTTCTTTTTATATTTTTTTCTTGTAAATTCAGATAAACTTATATTTCCTGTTTCATATAATTTATACGAAACAGAATCAGTTAATTTAATTTCATAGTCCTTTGTTGTTACATATGTATAATTAATGTTTAGATGATCAAGTATTGTAATACTTTTTATTTCTGACAATTCTAATTTATCTGATGGACTTTTACAGAAAAATAAACAAGTTATTAATAAATATTTGTACATAATTTATTTTTAATAAAGAACATGTTTTCTTTTCTTTTTGCTGCATCTAATTTTATATTTCTGTTAACTACCTTATAAATTAGGTACACATTTTGTAAGTTTAATAAATAAAGTATCTTTGTAGGCTTTTTTAAAATTGACAAAAAAAATGATACATATATGAATGATGAAAAAAATATAAAAGATAAATGGCAACCTAAACAATGGAGCCAAATGAAAGGAGAAAATTCATGGACAATGTTCAAGGTCATTTCTGAATTTGTTGATGGATTTGAAAGATTGAATAAAATAGGTCCTTGTATTTCTATTTTTGGTTCTGCAAGAACTAAAGCTCATGATCCTTATTACCAATTAACTGTTGAAGTCGCCAAACGTTTAACAGATGAAGGATATGGAATTATTACAGGTGGAGGTCCTGGAATTATGGAAGCTGGAAATAAAGGAGCTTTTCAAAATAATGCAACTTCAGTAGGATTAAATATAGATTTACCTTTTGAACAATTTAATAATCAGTATATCGATAATGACAAAGTTTTGAATTACAATTATTTCTTTATTAGAAAAGTAATGTTTGTAAAATATGCTCAAGCATTTGTAGTAATGCCTGGAGGTTTTGGAACCTTAGATGAATTATTTGAAGTACTTACTTTAATTCAAACCAATAAGATTTCTAAAGTTCCTGTTATTTTAATGGGTACAAAATTTTGGGCAGGATTAATTGATTGGATTACCAAAACAATGCTTCATGAAGAACATAATATTTCTCCTGAAGATTTACATCTTATGCCTGTAACAGATAGTATTGATGAAGTTGTTCAAATTATTAATGATTTTTATAGAGGAACTGATAATTTAAAAGTCAATTATGAATTATAAAATCTCTTGATTTTATCTAATAATAAAAAAGCGTTTCAAAAATAATTTTTGAAACGCTTTTTTATTATCATTCAAAATAATGATTAATTAATCAATCATTATTTTTTTTGTTATAAATGAATTTCCAGATTGAATTCTTAATAAATAAATACCACTAGAAATATGAGATACATCAACAGGTGAATTTCCTGGTTCAATTTCTTTTTGTAATATTAATTTTCCTGTAATATTCATAACAGAAATTTGAGCATTTGAAGTTCCTTGCCAGTTGATATAAATTTTATCATTTGTAGGATTAGGAAATACTTCAATTAAAGTAGCTAAAGATAAATCAACAACATCTACGATATTATCTATTGTTGCTGTTGTAGAAGTTACTACACAACCATTCGCATCTGTTACATCTACTGCATAATCTCCAGCAGATAATCCACTAGGGTTCATATCTGTAGAAACAGAAGAACCACCACTTTGCCAATCATAAGTATAAGGAGTAACACCTCCAGATACTGAAATGGAAATACTTCCTGTTCCATCACCATCCATTTCATCATTTACAGCATCAATCGTAACCATTAATACATCTGGTTCTGCAATAGAAGCTTCCATAGGCATAGAAGTACAACCATTGGCATCGGTTACCGTAACAGTATATGTTCCTACTTCTAAATTTCCATTGGTTCCTGTTGTAGTATTATCAGACCACTCATACATATAAGGAGCTGTTCCTCCTGAAACATTTACAGTTAAACTACCATCAGAACCACCATTACAAGAAATATCCGTTGCTGTTATACCATCTATAATTAATGTTTCTGGCTCTAAAATAGCTACTGATTCACTATCAGAAATACAACCATTGGCATCAACAATTGTTAAAGTATATGTTCCAGCAGATAAACCTGTTAGGATTGGATCTGTTGTGTTCGTTCCATTAGACCACTGATAAGAATAAGGAGTTGTTCCTCCTGAAACCAAAGCAGTAGCCAATCCGTCAGCTTCGCCATTACAAGAAACATGAGAAGCAATAATATTTGTAATTACTAAAGGTTCTGGTTCATTAACCTCTACAGAAGCTGTTGTTTCACAACCATTCGCATCGGTTACAGTTACTGTATATGTATCTGCCATTAAACCTGTAACAGAATTACTCATTGTAGTTGTTCCATTCGACCAAGTGTAAGAATATCCTGGCGTTCCTCCAGTAGCAACTGCTGTAACTGTTCCATCACTCCCTCCATTACATAATACATCTGTAGATGATATTTCGCTAAATACTAAGGCAGGTGGTTCCTCAACTGTTGCTGTATTAGTCATTGTACAACCATTATTATCTGTTACTGTTACTGTATATACTCCTGCTGCAATATTAGAAATATTATCTCCACTTTCTCCATTAGACCATTGATAAGAATGTGCTCCTATTCCTCCCGTTGATGTTACTGAAGCACTACCTGTAGTAGAACTAGGGCAAATAGCATCAATAGAAGATGTTGTTACAATAATTGCAGAGGGAGAAATAATATGAATAGATGTAGAAACTGCACAATTGGCTTCATCTATTACTGTTACAGCATAAGGACCTGATCCTAAACCATTTGCTGTTGCTCCAAAAAATCCATTAGACCAAGTATATATATAAGGAGATAAGCCATTATTTCCTACAGCTGTTACAGAAGCATCGTTAGCTCCATGACAAGAAATTGTTGAAATATTAGTCAATGAAACTGAAATATTACAATTTGCACCTTCTACAACTCCTGAACCTACTTTTACACAACCATTTGAGTCTGTTATGGTAACGCTATATGTTCCTGGAGTTAATCCTGAAATGGAGGAATTGGAACTTCCTGTATTCCACATATAAGTATAAGGTCCTGTTCCTCCTACTGGAGAAGAAGAAGCTGTTCCATTATCTGCTCCAACAGAAGTTTCATCTGTTGTATTTACATTAGGTTGTATTTGACTTGGATTATTTAAGGTTACTGTTTCTATTACTTGGCAACCTACAGCATCCGTTACTGTTACAGTATGTGTTCCTGATGTTAAATCATTGACATTATTGAGTGTTCCTCCATTTGACCAAGTATAAGTATATGTTCCCGTTCCTCCTGTACAATTAATGATAGCAGTACCATCTGCTCCTTGAAAACACATTGGATTAGATTGGCTCGTAATAGTACATGATAAAGCAAATGGCTCACTAATCACTACTTCTGCCGTAGAAACACAATCATTGAAATCTGTAATTGTTACAGTATAAATTCCTGCTCCTAAATTATAAGATGTTACTGCAACATCTCCATTTGACCATGAATAAGAATAAGGGAGTGTTCCTCCTGTTCCTACAACAGTAGCACTTCCATCATTTTCTCCATTACAACTTACATCCGTAGCTGTAATAGAAGCTGAAATATCACAACCAAAAGCAGAAATTAGACCAGAATATACAACTGAACAAGCATTAGAATCTGTAATCGTAACTGTATATGTATCTGGAGATAAATTAGTGATAGTAGCTCCTGATACTGCATTACTCCAAGCATAAGTATATGTTCCTGTACCTCCAGAAACAACGGCTGTAGCTGTACCATCATTTGCTCCATTGGCTGTTTCATTTGTTACATTTACAGTTCCTGTAAGAGCTGCATTTTCATTAATAGTAACATTTGTAGCAACTGAACATCCATTAGCATCTGTACTAATAACTTCATATACTCCTGCTGAAAGTCCTGTTGCTGTATTTCCAGTCATCCCTCCGGGCCATACAGAAGTAATATTTCCTGTTCCTCCAGAACAAGTAATTGTAGCACTTCCATCTGTTCCTCCATTACAGCTTACATCTGTAATATTTGTGATAGAACAAGAAATGGCACTAGGCTCTGTTATTGTTACAGAAGTTGTTGCTGTTCCACCTAAATCATCAGTAACAGTTACAGTATAAGTTTCAGCAGATAAACCTGTTACTACTGCACTACTAGTTCCATTAGACCATTGAAAGGTATAAGGACTTGTACCATCAGAAGCATTTGCTGTTGCTGCTCCGTCAGTACCACCATTACAAGTTACATTACTTGAAGATAGAATAGAAACTGTTACTGGAGCTGCTGCAAATGTACCTGAAGAGGTTGTTGTTACAACTACATCTCCAGTAGAACCTACTCCATTTCCAATAACCCCTGCAGCATACATGGTTATATCAGAACCTGAAGCAGGAGAAGTCCAATTGAATGAATAAGCATAAGTTCCACTAATAAAATTTTGAGCAGGGCTATGTTCTGCATATATTCTACCATTAGCTGTAGTTGTAGCAACAACATTAGTTCCTCCTGTAATAGTTCCTACATTATTATTACTTCCATCTAAAGCGACTAATTGAAAACCTGTACGAACAGCATTTTCATCAAAATTATTAATTTCTACAGTAATAGGATAAGTTGTATTAGGTGTAACTGTAGTAGGTAAACCAGAAATGGTAATATCTCCAGTAAATGATCCTGCACTACTATGACAACCAGCATTACTACACAATCCATCTCCTGGTGCTCCTGTTCGTCCATTCGGTGGATTAGATGAATTAGCTAAGAAAAGAAGTACCAAAACGATAAGTAATGATATTTTAAAAAGTAAAGATTTTAAGTTCATATTTTAATATTTTTTAAATTCACTGAATCATTCAATATATTAAGTTAACAAATATATGAATTTGAATTTAATATCTCTTTATATTAAATGATTTTAATATGTTAAGCATCAAATGTCATAGTACAATGATAATTGGTAATAATGTTTTTTATCTTTGCGATAAAATATAAAGAAAATATAATATGAAATTTTTTATAGATACTGCTAATTTAGAACAAATTAAAGAAGCCCATGATTTAGGTATTTTGGATGGTGTAACGACTAATCCATCATTAATGGCAAAAGAAGGAATTTCTGGAGAAGAGAATTTCCTACAACGCTATGTTGATATTGCTCAATTAGTCGATGGCGATGTAAGTGCTGAAGTGATTGCTACAGATTTTGAGGGCATGGTCCAAGAAGGAAAACAATTGGCTTCTTTAGCACCTAATATTGTCGTTAAAGTTCCTATGATTAAAGAAGGGGTTAAAGCTTTGAGTTATTTTTCTGCTCATGGAATTAGAACGAATTGTACTTTAGTTTTTTCAGCGGCACAGGCTTTATTAGCAGCAAAAGCAGGAGCGACTTATGTTTCTCCTTTTATTGGTAGGATAGATGATACCAATTGGGATGGAATGTTATTAATTGAAGAGATTGTAGAGATATATGCCAATTATGGTTTTGCTACTGAAATTTTAGCTGCTTCGATTCGTACTTCTGGTCATATTAAATTATGTGCATTAGCAGGTGCCGACGTAGTGACTTGCCCATTAAATACGATTCATGGTTTATTTAAACATCCTCTTACTGATATTGGCTTAGACAAATTCTTAGCGGATTATAGAAAATTAAATGGGTAAAATTTAAGAGGTTTTATTCTATACAAAAAACGAGTTGTGCCTCTTCATTTATATTTCCAAAAAGCACTGCATTTTGTTGGTGCTTTTTGGCTAATTGTATAATATCTTTTTTAGAAATATCAAAAACTAAAAAACTTTTTTCTGACCAATTATCTCCCCTACCTTCTCCATCAAGATAAGTATAATTTTGCTCTTCAAGTTCTTTTAATAATTCTTGATTTCTTTTTTTATTTTCTGTTAGAGGTAATTCTTTTGAATAAGGATTCCATGCCGTAATAAACCCCCAAGACGTATAATTGTTTTTATTTAAATAATCATTGAATTGATGATTATTTTGATTTACTTTTATTTCTAAAAAGAAAGGTTTTTCTACAATATATTCTGCTAATACATATGCATCATAAAGTTTTTGAGGAATATGTTTTGGCAGAGGGTTGAAGTAATTTTTCTTCATTTGTTTTTTCTGTTTTTTGTTCAGAAATATTCCTATTTTTAAAAGGGCTTCTATAAATCACTTTTTTAGTGGGTTCTAAAAATTTATATACTCTTTTTAATATTTTATTAGAAAGAGTGTTTTTATGTTTTAAGAAAATGAATAATTCTCTGGGTTCTGCTCCTACAGAACTTTTAATTTCTGGTGCTGTTCTTGCAAAATCAATTAAAGAAGATTTTTCTTCTATTCCTACACGAATAATATCATATAAAATATTTAAATACAATTGATATTTTGGATTATAAGAAGCATCCATTCCTAAAAAATGAGCATGAGTTTCTCCTTTATCCTGAATCGTTGTAAAAAATGCAATTAATTTTCCATCTAAAAAATAGGCGAATAATTTATATTTTTCTTTTAATCGTTTTTTTAATTCTACAAAATATTCCTGATCTAAAGTCATTAAATTAAAATCAACAGATTCGCAAACTTTAAGGTATAATTGATGTAATTCTTTTTTATGTTCTACAATTTGTTCCTCATTAAATTCTATTTTCTTTAAATCTTTTCCTTTTTTAAAGGCTCGTTTTGCTCGAACTCGATATTTAGAACTCATTGCTGCTAAATAATCATCAAAAGAATTCCAATCAGAAGAGAGGGGTAATATCATACAAGGCTCTGCGGTAAAACAATGATAATTCGCTTGAGTCAAAACAGAAGATTGTGCAGTTTCTGCTTCATTAAAATCTTTATAAAATAAAACTTTTAATTTATATCCTTTTTCTTTTTCAACAACAGGTAAAGCATTTTGAGTAATAATATTTAAAATAGCAAAAGTTTCTCTTTCAGATTTATTTTTAAAATGTAAGCCATAATTTCCTGTTAAAGCCAAATTTCCTACTACAAAACCTCTAATATTAATAAATTTTAATAATTGTTTTTTTATCCAAGTATTCCACGTTTTATTATTATCAAGACGAATAGCATTTTTTCCTCGAACCATTATAGTTTGAGCCATAATTATTCCTATTTCTGTTCCATCTTCATAAACGGGGATATAAACAAATTCCATTTCATTGGAAGGATAATCTTCTAAAATTTGCTGATAGGAAGCATTCATAAAAATACTTTCAGAAGGAGCTAAAGAAGACTGAATATCTTTAAAACGATAATGTATTTTGAATTCCAAGTTAGTTCCTTCAATACTATATCGTCCATTTTTATTTTCTTCTTTAGAATTTAATGAACCTGGATAATAAGAACAAAACATACTAATGTGTATTATTTATTTAGTAACACTATTATTAAAAACAATGTTGATATTTTGTAAAGATGAAAAAAACTTTTATGCAAAGATATTTTACAATATATATTAACAAAATAAAAACAGAATAGTTCTATTTAACAGTATTATGAATTATGATTAAAAGAGGGATAAATTTTTTGATTAGAAAACTTACCTTCTTTTTTAAGAAATTCTGTCCATTTTTGTGCTTGTTCTCTTATATTTTTTTGAGGATTATATTCCATTTCATTCTCATTAAAAATAGAAGATAATAATTGTATAACACCTATAGTAAAATAAGTATTCGTTTTAGAAATTGTACTTGAAAAAGGACTTACAATATCGTACTCTAAAATACATTGTATTTTATCAAAATCAATTTCATTTAAGGATGTAAAAACTTCTAGTCCTGATTGAACTAAATATTTTTTATACATTTCTGTTTTGTTATACTTTTCTAAATCTGCTTTAAACATTTTTCTTGTTTTTTCAGATTCAAATAAAGAATGTGGAAAACCAAACTTTTTTTCTACAAATAAAAATGGAGATTTATTTTCTTCTTCTACTAGTTCCATAGATAAATCCAAAACCAATTTTAAATCTTCAAAAGAAATTTTAGATAATATTTCCTGTTGTATTGCAAAAACTTGTCGTTGATCCTGAGAATATTTTTTGGTTTCTATAATTTTTTCTTTTAAAGATAATTGATTATATTTTAAATAAAATATTCTTTCTAAAATCCTTTTTTCTTCAAATTCAGAAA
>JAHDII010000131.1 GCA_020630895.1 Saprospiraceae bacterium | reverse complement strand
GGATGGCTCATGTTTATATCCCTGTTTTTATTCTTATAAATACTTTATGCCAAAGAAGGTACAGGAGATTTTCCAAACTCTTTTAGTACCTTAAGATGAGAAATAACAGCAGTTAAAAACCATTTGTTTTCATAATAAGGTAAATCATATTCTAAAGCAGTTTCTTTAACGATACTAGATATTTTTTTATAATGAACATGACATATATGAGGAAACAAATGATGTTCAATTTGATAATTTAAACCTCCTACAAACCAAGAAATAACAGGGTTATATTTAGCAAAATTAGCAGTTGTTTTTAATTGATGAACCGCCCATGTATTTTCCATTGTTCCTGTAGGATGTGGTTCATGATGTTCAGGACCCTCGACTACATGTGCTAATTGAAAAATAGTTGTGATTAATACACCAGCTACTAAATGCATGATTAAAAAACCCAGTAAAACAACCCACCAAGTCACACCAAATAATAGAGGTAAAAGAAGCGTATAAGAAAAATATAATATTTTACTGATAATTAAAATGATAGTTTGTTGTTTGGGATAATGACCACTTTGTTCAGTCATTCCTGAAGCGTTATATTCTTTTAATTGTCTAAAATCTTTTACAGTTACCCAACTCAATGTACCCAAAGAATATAAAAACATAGCATACCAATGCTGAAATTTATGATATTTTTTATATTTTCCATAGGGCGATAAACGAAGAAATGGTTTGTCATGGATATCTTCATCCATTTCATAAATATTGGTATAAGTATGATGTAAAATATTATGTTGAACTTTCCATGTAAAAGAACTACCTCCTACAATATTTATAGAATATCCCATAATATTATTAAGTGTTTTGCTTTTGAAATAAGCACCATGATTCGCATCATGCATAATAGATAAGCCAATGCCAGAAAGACCTAGACCCATTACAAAATAAAGAAGAATATTTGCCCAATTAGGAACAATACTCATTAAAATAATAACAAAGGGAGTAAAATAAATAGCAAACATGACTAATGTTTTAAAATACATCCCAAAATTTCCTGTTTTTTTAATGTTATTTTCTTCAAAATAAGTATTGACTCTTTTTCTAGTTGTTGTAAAAAAATCAGAAGAATCTTTTCTTGAAAATCTTAATGATTGTGGATTCATAATATTACAATTTTATGGTTGATGTTGTTATGGGAATTTGATATATAAAAAACTCTATTTATTTATTTTTTATTTTGGGGATATTCATTTTTATAAATATGGTTTTTGGGGAAGGGAAATACAGATATTTAAGTATCCTTAATAATTTTTTTCTTCACGACTCATTTTTTATTAAATTGATTCATAGCTTGTCCTATACCAATTGTTGCAAAAGCTAAAGTACATTCAGCACCATTATATAAAATATCAGGTAATGTTTCCCATTCTTTATCTGTCCATTTCCCCAACACATAATTTACTTGTTGACCTTTATAAAAATCAGCGCCAATACCTATTCGCAATCTAGCATAATTTCCATTTCCTAATACTTGCTGAATATGTTTTAATCCATTATGTCCTCCATCGCCTCCTTTTCCCTTCAACTTTATTCTTCCAAAATCAAGATTGAGATCATCTAAAATGACTAATAAATTTTCTTGCTTAATTTTTTTCTTTTGTAACCAATATCGAATAGCCTTTCCACTCAAATTCATAAAAGTAGTGGGTTTAATGAGTACAAAAGTTCTTCCTTTATGCTTAAATTCTGTAATCCAAGCATGAGAATCATCTTCAAATTTTACCTCAAATCGCTTTGCTAAATTATCCAATACCTCAAAGCCTACATTATGGCGAGTTTCATCATATTCTTCGCCTGGATTACCTAGTCCTACAATCAAATATTTCATTGGATCTAGTTCTACTTTTTCTTTATGAAATAATCTCTTAATACATGAGAACATTTCTTTGAGTTTAATTCTTCACAAAAATACATCTTTTTAATCTCTTTCTTATAGCGTAAATCATAAAAAATATAATTATAAAATAATTGTAGGTTTTAAAAGGTTTAAATATTATCTAAAGGAAAAAATTATGTATCAAAAAATAAAAAGTGTATCTTTTTGTGCACTTATCGTTATGCAGTTGAAATGAAAAGACTGCAAATCATATCATTATCGTTTTTCTTCGGAATATTTATTGTGCCTTCTTGGGGACTCAATACCTCTATTGATGAATGTCTCAATTTTTATGAAAAGCACCAATCTAATTTTGAAGAAATAGCTTCTTATCATCATTTAGATGTATGTCAAGTAGCAGCTATAGCTTTACCAGAAGTATCAAGATTTGTAGGCTGGCAAAATCAATTAGAATCTTTAGCTTTATATCAATTTTATATTGATGGAGGAACAGAAGATGCCGATTTTTCAATAGGATATTTTCAAATGAAACCTTCTTTTATTGAAAAAATAGAATGTGAAATTGTAGAAAATTCGACGTTGTCTCAAAAATATAATGAACTTTTGCCTCAAGGAGATTGGTCTGAAAAAGAAAGACGAATATTCCGATTACAACAACTCAAAAATACAAATATTCAATTTGAATATCTATGTGTTTTTTATGAAATAATGGAAAATAAAACAGAAAATGTTTGTTTTAATCTAATAGAAAATAAAATTCAATTTTTTGCAGCAGCATATAATTTTGGATTTGATAGAGAAATACGAAAAATAAAAAATTGGATGCATATCAAAGCATTTCCTTATGGAAGTAGATTCAATTTTGAACAAGATGCTTATTCAGAAGTTGCGAGCTATATTTTTAGGAATATCAAAATAAATTCATGTATGAAGTAATTATTTCTACCTTTTTTTAATTCATTAAAACCAAAGTCTAATGGGAAATTTAAAAATTAATCATGCGAAAGCATGGGCTGGAATCCTATGCTTATTCATCACAGTATTATTTATGAATTGTAATACAACTCCAGATGTAGTTGAAGTAGAAACTATACCAGAAAAACCATTAATACAACCTCCAATACAAGAATTAATTTCTGAGTTTGAAGAAAAAGAATTTACGATTGAAAAAGGCTTAACTTGGAATTTTAAAAATGGTACAAGAATTAAAATTCCTGCCAATGCTTTAGTAGATGAAAATGGAAATTCCCTAAAAGGAAAAGCTACATTAAAATTTAGAGATTATCACGATGCGGTAGATGTTTTTCTTTCAGGAATTCCTATGGGATATAATGATGGAAAAGGAGAAAAAGGAAATATGGAAACGGCTGGAATGTTTGAAATGAGAGCAGAAGTAAATGGCAAAAATGTTGCCTTAAAAAATGATGTAACGGTAGATGTACGTTTAGCTTCTCATGTAGGAGATAAAGGATATAATTCTTATTATTTGAATGAAGAAGCAAGACAGTGGGAATATTTAGCAGAAAATAAAGCTCAAAAAAATACAAGGAAAGTCAATCTAAAAAAACAAGTAGAAGAGTTACGCCCAGAAATGGTGTTTCCTTTAGATAGAAAATATTTTGCTTTAGATTATCGTGTATTATTAGATGAATATTTTAGTCATAAAAGAAAACAATTTAATGATGATTTAATGCAACAAAAATTAAAAGAATATGGTTTGGCATGGCTAGATGCTGATTCAAGAGATGGGGTAGAATACAATGGTAAAAAAATGCCTGCTGCTTTAATGGTATGGAAAAAAATATCTAAAGAAAAAATTCCTTCTTGGGTAAAAAATAGCAAATGTACATTTCTTCCTAAAGGCAATAATCAATATATTATGAGGATAGAACCTCAAGGAAAAAGTTATACAACGGATGTTGTAGTTGAAATGGTAATGCCTGTTAATTATTTATTCAAATTGCCTCCTGAAGAATGGGCGAATAATTATCAAGTTGCTTTTGCTAAATTTAAAAAAGAAGAAAATAGGATGGCTTTATTATCTGATTTTACTCGTTCTTTAGAAGCTAATAGTTTTGGAATTTATAATTATGATAGAATTATGAAAGAAGATGAAGCCGTATTATTAGCCGCTAATTTTGATTTTAAAGAAAAATTTGATGAGACCATTTCTCAACCAGATGTTTATTATATTCCAGGTAGTGAAAGAGCATTAGTGAAATACCCTCAATATCAATGGAAAGAATTTCCTTTAATGCCAGATGAAAAAGGATTATTATTTAGTTTATTACCAGGAAATAAATTAGCCATTTATTCTAATAAAAAATATGCAAAAATAGATTTTCAAAAATTGCGAAATCATACAACCCCTTCACACCATTTTGATATGGTCACGATAGTAGAAAATATCACATCAGTAAAGGATATCAAAAATGCATTACTGAATTAATTTAAGGTTAGTTCTGGGTTATTAACTTGCAGCGACGATTTGTTTCGTCGCTGCTTTTTTTATATAAAAATTACTGCAAAATATTTTTTAACGCAGAGGACGGCTGAGTTATCCGCGGAGAGTCGGAGAGATTTTTATTATATTCAATGAATGAAAATTCTCTGTGTACCTCTGCGTATTCCTTCGCGTTTCTCTGCGTTTTTTAATTGGGCTATATATGAATTTTCGTAAAAAGATTAGTGTAAAGATACATTAATCTTATAAGAGGTGAAAAATAATAAAAGAGAGTTGTTGCAAAATATTTTTTAACGCAGAGGACGGCTGAGTTATTCGCGGAGAGTCGCAGAGATTTTTATTATATTCAATGAATGAAAACAGTATCCTATTCTCTGTGTACCTCTGCGTATTCCTTCGCGTTTCTCTGCGTTTTTTTAATTGGGCTATATATCAATTTTTGTAATAAAATTTATTGTAAAAATGAGTTATTGAAATTATTTTTTATCTTTTTTAAAATCTAAATAAAATAAAAAGGCAGATAAACATAATAGAGCTAAGGCAATCAACCAATCATATTCTGATAACCACTCCAAAGCTAATTTTAAACTTCCATCTTCTAATTTTTTATCGAGCTATTGAAGCTATGATTCTCGCTTTTTTGTTAATAAGCAGTTAAGCCATTATCTTTATAAGTATTTATGTCATATCTTGAAATCTTTAGATTCAATAATTACGTTATATTAAATAATTGAATTAATGAAAAAATCAAATCAAATTTCTTTGCGTTTTCGAGAAGTTCTTTTAAATGGAAAATGGATTGCCAATACCAATTATAAAGAAATGTTATCTGATGTTACTTGGCAACAAGCCAAGATTCAAATTGGAACATTAAATACGATTGCAGCACTTACATTTCATATTAATTATTATATAGAAGGCGTACTCCATTTTTTTGAAAAAGGCAAACTAGAAATTAGAGATAAATATAGTTTTGATGCTCCTGAAATTCAATCTAATGAAGATTGGAATTTTTTATTAAATCGTTTGTGGAGCAATTCGGAAAAATTTGCGAAACATATAGAATTGATGTCTAATAAAAAATTAGAAGAAATATTTGTTGATGAAAAATATGGTAATTATAAAAGAAATATGAATGGAATTATTGAACATTGTTATTATCATTTAGGACAAATTTCTTTAATAAAAAAAATGATTGTAGAAGCAGAAAAAGATGAATGATAAAATTATAAGACAGGTCGTATTATTAGGTACATTAGCCATTATAGGAATTGTCATTGTACAATCATATTGGCTGATCAATACTTGGAATACCCAAGAAGAAGAATTTGATTTAATTGCTCGAATTGCCTTGAGAGAAACGGCAGAAGAATTAGCGGTAGCAGAAGATAGCGTTGCTATTCCTGATAGAGATTTAATTAAAAGAAAAACATCTAATTATTATATCGTCAATTTTAATAATATTATTAATCCCAGTAATTTAGAACATTATCTACAAAAAAATTTAGAAAAATATAGTTTCAGATTTTGAATATGGCATGTTTGATTGTTCCAGTGATGAAATGGTGTATGGTGGCGTTTGTAGATTAGGAGATGCAGGAGGCGTGAAACCCCTAGAAGAAAAATTACCGACTTACGATGAATTTACCTATTATTTTGGAGTTCGGTTTTTAGGGAAATCCGCTACGATTTTAAATAAAATGCAAATCTCTATTGTATTTACGATTATTTTATTGGTCGCGATTTTCTTTTTTATTTATTCCATGTTTGTCATTTTAAAACAAAAGCAATTATCAGAATTGCAAAAAGATTTTATTAATAATATGACGCATGAGTTTAAAACTCCTATTTCTACGATTAATATTTCAGCAGATGTATTTTTAAAAGATCCCTTAATTCAAAAAAATGAAAGATTAGGGCGTTATGCAGGTATTATCAAAGAACAAAACCAGCGCTTGAATAATCAAGTAGAAAAAGTGCTTCAAATTGCTAAAATGGAGAAGGACAATTTTAAATTGAATAAGGAAAAAATTGACTTAAACGAGTTATTATCTGAAATTGTAGAAAGTACAGAAATTTCAGTAGCGAAACATCAAGGAGTCATAGAATTTTTACCTAGTCCACAAGCAATATTTATTGAAGCTGATAGAGTTCATTTTTCTAATATTATGTATAATATGTTAGATAATTCTATGAAGTATTGTAAGGAAAAACCTAAGATAAAAGTGAGTACAAAAATAGAGGATGGATATACAAAAATTATAATATATGATGAAGGAATTGGTATCCCAAAAGAGTATTTAGGAAAAATTTTCAATAAATTTTTTAGAATTCCTACAGGCAATGTACATAACGTAAAAGGCTTTGGATTAGGGCTTTTCTATGTAAAAAATATTGTAGAAGCACATGGTTGGAAAATAAAAATTCATTCAAATGTTGACCAAAACACAATTGTTAACGTCTTAATAAAGAACAAATAAATGAACACGTATTTTCAAACCATCCAAACGTTCGACAATTCGAGAAACATGGATCAATTTAAAGCACATTTATTTTATGTCGAAGATGACGAAAGCTTAGGCTTTGTCACAAAAGACAATTTAGAATTACAAGGGTATCAAGTTACGCATTGTAAAGAAGGACAATCTGCCATTGAAATGGTAAAAGAAAAGCATTTCGACTTATGTATATTAGATGTTATGCTTCCTGGGGTTGATGGATTTACTATTGCTGAAGAAATTAGAAAATATGATACAGAAGTACCTATTATCTTTTTGACAGCAAAATCTTTGAAAGAAGATAAAATTAAAGGATTAAAACTAGGAGCTGATGATTATATCACTAAGCCCTTTTCTATTGAAGAATTACTCCTTAAAATTGAAATCTTTTTGAAAAGAAGTAAAATTACCAATCAACAAGAAGAACCTTCAATTTATAGATTAGGACAATTTGATTTTGATTATCCTAATCTTAAATTATCATTCAATGAAGATGATTCTCGTACACTCACTCAAAGAGAGGCAGACTTGCTTAAAATTTTTATTCAAAATAAAAATGAAGTAATGAAGCGGTCTTTTATTTTAGAAGCTATTTGGGGAGAAGACGATTATTTTATGGGGCGTAGTTTAGATGTTTTTATTTCAAGATTAAGAAAATATCTTAAAGCAGACACGACTCTTAAAATAGAAAATATTCATGGAGTAGGTTTTAGATTAAAAACTTGATGATAAAAAATTAATGGAATTTTAAATTAAGGTTCCATTAATTTTTTCATTCGTTCTACCACATGAAATGCTGCGGGGCAAGTGAGTGTATTTTGAGCATGTAAATTGGGCTTAGAAGCAAAATGATCCATATCAGTATGTGGATATTCTCTACATGCTTTAGGTCTTGCTTCATAGATAGAACAATAATTATCCTCTAATAAAAAAGGACAAGGCATAGATTGCATCACATAATCTTGATCTTCATCAATAGTAAGATATTCTGCTTCAAATTGGCTCTCTTTCATTTTTAGAAATTTAGCCATTCTTTTAATATCTGTTTTGCTTAATCGAGGACCTAAACCTTTGCAACAATTGGCACAATTGAGGCAATCAATTTTTTCAAAAACTTGCTCATGAATTTCTGAAGAAACACGATCTATCTCTTTTTTATTTTTGGATTTTAATTTTTTGAGAAAAATTTTATTCTTCTTAAAATTTTGATTTTTTTTCTTCTCCCATTCTTCCAATAAATCGTCCATAAATATTTATATCCAATTTAATTTTTGTAATAAAATATCTTTATTTCTTTTACTTAAAGGAGCTTGATGATTTTCAAAAAGAATAACACTTTCTTCTAAATTTACAGATTGTATTTTATTGATATTGACAATACAACTGCGATGAGTTTGTATAAATAATTCATGAGGTAAACGATTGGATAAATCTTTCATAGACATTCGTACTAAAAACTTTTTAGCAGAAGTATGAATCCAACAATGATGCCCGTCTGCTTCTAAAAACAAAACATCAT
>JAHDII010000130.1 GCA_020630895.1 Saprospiraceae bacterium | reverse complement strand
AAGAAGGAAAAAGAAAAATACCTATTGCTTTAATAACATGTTCTGTTTTTCTCATAGAAATATTAATCCCTGCTAAATAGGTAGATAAAGCTAAGCATGTAGCAAATTTAGCTAGTTCAGAAGGTTGAAATTTAAAACCTCCTGGCAAAACAAACCATGAAGAAGCCCCATTGGTAGCTGCTCCATAAACAAGTACAGCAATTAAAAGAAAAATAGCTACTGCATAAATAATATAGGATATTGTTTTAAAAAACTGAGCATCTATTAGTAATATTGAAAAGGCTACCACAACAGAAATAATAATAAATAAGCCTTGCTTACCTGCATGAGTACTAATATCAAACATTCTTTTAGGAAGATCAGGATCATAATCAGCTGCATAAATCATCAACCACCCCATAAAAACTAGACCTATATAACAACCTATTGTTATCCAATCTAAATCCCACAATGAAAAAACTCTTCTAGTCAATGTTTATAATTATTTATGATTTTATTCTTAATTCTTTTAATATTCCTTCTTTCATAGCAAAATCAGAAATGGTAATTCGTTCAATTCTTACTTTTTCGATAATGAATCGAAGTAATTCTAATGCTACAATAATTAGGTCTGCTCTTTGATCTGGAATATTTGGCATTAATAAACGTTCCTCTAAATTTTTCTCTATCAATTCATCATATAAAGGAAAAAAATCTTTAGCCCATATATTGGTACTATAAGGAGTATTTTTTGTTCCTGCTATAATGGCTTCTAATACATCAAAAGTTCCAGAAGCTCCTACTAAAATTTTTAAAGGACTTCTTTGAATTTGTTCAAGCAAAGGAGTTAATTGTTCATTTAAAAAATTATTTATATTTATTTTTTCTTCTTTTGTTATAGGTTCATTATGATGAAACTTTCTAAACAAAACTGCTACTCCTATTGGAAAGCTATCACTCCAAATGACTTTTTCATTATCAGCAATAATAAATTCAACACTTCCTCCTCCAATATCCATTATTAAAATGGGCTCTTTTTGTTTTCCTATTGCCAACATTACTCCTTGGTGAATTAATCTTGCTTCTTCCTTTCCTGGAATAATTTCTATATCAATTCCCAATTCTTTTTTAACCTGTTGTGTAAATTTTTTTCCATTAGATGCTGTACGAAGAGCTGCTGTACCAAAAGCTTTAATTTTTTGAACCTGATGTTCTTTTAAGATTGTATCAAATTTCTTTAATGCATTGAGTCCACGATTAAATGCTGCTTCTCCTATTGTTTCAATTCCACTTTCTGCTAATTTTACATATATCCGTTCTTTATGAATTTGAGACAAAGAACCATCCTTCTCTTCTTTTACAGCTAGTAAATGAAATGTATTTGTTCCCAAATCTATAACGGCATAGGTATTATTCATATTCAAGAATTATTGAGGAGGTACTGCTTGGACATTATTTAAAAAATTATTGAAAAATTGAACTCCTTGTGGATGCATTCCATTAGCATAGGCTGGTTTTCCATTTTCATAAATTACGAAATAAGAACAACCTTCACCTATATAAGCCTCTATTTGAGCTATTTCTTCTCCTTGACTTTTAATGAATAAAAAAGCTGTTGCTGTACAAGGAACTCGATTAGCTTGTTCTGCTAAAATATATTGAATATTAGTTTTCGTTCCTTCTCCTTTAGCACTGGTACTAAAACCTTGTTCAAATTGTATATCAATATCATCTACTCTATTGTATAAATCAATTATCCGTTCTTTAGGAAGTGCTGGTAATTGTTCTAAAGAATGGGTATTGGATGAAGGAGAATTTGTTTCTGAAGAATTATTAGAACAAGCTGTTCCTAATGCAATACAAATTATCCATAATATATTTTTCATTATATTCATATTGAAATATTTTAAAATAAATATTCTACTCTAAAAGTTAATAAATGCCCTAATAAAGCATCTTTATTGATTTCTTTTTTTACTAAATTCACAACAGATCTAGAAAATCTTAATGTAGCTCCCCAATTTTTATTGATCAAATATGTTGCTCCTAAAAGAATATTAAAATCATTTTTTTTGAAATCCTCTGGGAGATAAATTGTAAATTCATTAATAGATGTTCTCAATAAACGTCCAAAAGACATTCCTGCATGAAAATCAATATTCCATTCTTTATATCCTACTATAATAGGAATTTCAACATAATCAATTTTTATTTTTGCTTGAGGACTACTCACATTAAAGTTTAAGTTTTGTGAACTTCCTTTCATGCTATATAACATTTCAAAACCTATATTTAATTTAGGATTAGAAGGAATAAAATATTTTATTTTTAATCCTGCATTAGCTCCCATTTTGTCATAGCCTCTAAAGTCATCTCCGTCTAACTGTGACGCATTAAATCCTGCTACAATTCCTGCTCTAAAAAGATAGACTTCTTCTTCTTGATCTTGTCCAATCAGAAAAAAAGGAAGACAACATAAAATAATTCCTATTATATTTTTTGTATTCATAAAAAATAATTTTTCTTCATAAATATTCCATATATTTTTTGAACATTCATGAAAATAATGAACTTTGTATAAGCGAAGTAAATTTAATAATTGTTGAAAGTACAAATATAAGTAGTTATCAGGTGAAATATACAAAGCATAATTTAAAAAAAATTCAAGATCTTCTTGAAGAAGTAGGATATGAAGTTCGATTTGAAAAAGGAAATTTTCAATCGGGCTATTGTTTAGTGGAAACTCGCAAAATTGCTGTAGTCAATAAATTTTTTGATACAGAAGGAAGAATGAATGTATTATTAGATATTTTATCTAATATTGGTGTTGATCCAGAAACACTTTCTGATGATTCTAAAAAATTATTTAAAAAACTTATTTTATTAGATTCCTCTAAAGAAGAAAACCAATAGTGCAAATTACATTTTTAGGAACAGGAACTTCTCAAGGGATTCCTATTATTGGTTGTGAATGTAAATCATGTACTTCTCTAGATTCAAAAGATAATAGATTAAGAACTTCTTGCTTAATTGAAACTCAAAAAAAAAGAATTGTTATAGATGTTGGTCCTGATTTCAGGCACCAAATGCTTCGTGTAGGGGGTAAAGAAATTCATGCTATTTTAATGACTCATGAACACAATGACCATATAGCTGGATTAGATGATGTTCGTCCTTTTAATTTTAAATATTTTAAGGATATGCCTGTATATGCTCTTCCTAGAGTTAAAAAAAATATTGAAACAAGATTTGATTATATTTTTAAAGAAAATCCATATCCTGGAGCTCCTGTTATTCAAATTCATTCGATTACAAGCAATAATCATTTTATGATAGATAATATTGAAATTATTCCTATTTCTATCATGCACGGAAAACTTCCAATATTAGGATATAGGATAGAAAATTTTGCTTATTTAACCGATGTCAAAACGATTGATGAAGATGAATTTTTAAAATTAAAAAATTTAGATGTTTTAGTTTTAAGTGCTTTACGAAAAGAAGAACATCATTCTCATTTAACTCTTTCTGAAGCTATAGAATTGGCTCAAAAAATAAATGCAAAAAAAACATATTTTACACATTTTAGTCATCTATTAGGTCCTCATCAAAAAATAGAACTACAACTGCCTGAAAATATTTTTGCTGCTTATGATTTTTTATCTATAAAAATTTAAAATTTATTTTTTTTGATATTCTTTTACAGATTTAGGGATAGCAATTCCTTCTCTTAAAAGTTCATCAGGAATAGGATTTTCTATTGTAGTTTTAAAAGGAATAACTCCAGCCCAAATATCTAAATCATAATCGGATTTATCATCTCCTGGTCCTCCTGTTCGTACTTTAGCAGACGCTTCATCAATAGGAATTTTTAATACCATTGTCGCTTTTAATTCTTTTTCAGAAGGTAATCTAGCTTCTTCCCATCTATGCGGAATAATATGATCAGAAACAATTTTTAACGCTTCGTTTTTAGCTTCATCTCCTTCTATTAAAAATGCTTTTCCAAAAATAACCACTGATTCATAATTTGCAGAATGATGAAAAGCAGAACGAGCTAAAACTAAACCATTTAATCTTGTAACAGAAATAGATACATCAATCCCTTGGCTTAAAGATTTCATCATTCTGCTCGCCATAGATCCATGGAAATATAAATCATTATCTTTTCTACCATACAAAGTTGGAATGACTATAGGCTGGTCATTATAAATAAATCCTACATGACAAAAAAATTCTTTATCTAAAATATTATAAATCGTTTCTTTATCATAAATCCCTCTTTTAGGAACTCTTTTCACTCTTATTTTATCTGGTATCTTTTTCATATAATTGAATTATTTTTAAAATATTTTCAATATTTGAATAATCATTAAAAATATAAGGTACTCCTATTTTTTTTAATTTATCATTCTTTTGTACATCTATTCCAATTAAAGGAATATTTAATGTTTCACAAGTTATAGCATCCCATTTTCCATCTCCAAAATAAATCATTTTTTGAAATGTTTTATTATAAAAATGATTTGATTTTTGAATAGCTATTTCTAAAATATTTTTTCTAGAAAAATGATCATTAGATGTAGCAAAAGGAATATTTTTATAATGAATATTAGAAGTATTTAATTTATATTCTGCTAGTTCTTTCCAAGCACCAGTTGCCAATGCTATAGGATATTTATTTTTAATTAAATATTGAAGAAATTGATTGGCTCCTTTAACTTCTTGGATGGCTTTATTATTTTTTTCAAAAAATTGAATATTTAATTGTAAAAAATATTCTTTAATAATTCCTATATCCTGTCGAGTAGGAAAATATCCTAAATGTTCATTAATAATAGAATTTGATAATCCCCAATCTGTAACATGGGGATATTTTGACCAATCATTATTTTCCAAACTTATTTGATATAATTCTAAAAAAGTTTGTTCAAAACAATGATCATCTATTTGTGTGGTTTGTGTTAATGTACCATCAATATCAAAAACAATAAGAATATCTTTCATTTTGAGTGTTAGAAATTAATAAAACATTAAGTATGTACAACATGACAATAGATATTTTAGTTGTGTTTATTCATAAAAAAGGCTGTCTTTTCAGACAATCTCATCTTGTTTTAAGTACGTCTTGGCAAAGACAAGTGATTCAGTTTTCAATATAACACTATTGTATTTCAATAAAAAAATAATGAGATTGCAGAAAATAATTTTAAAACCAATCTTCAAATTTTAAATTATGAGTTTATTAAATTCCTTATTAGATCTTTTAAAAAAGAAGCAAACCTTAAATGAAAATGATATTCCTGAAGGGGTATGTCCTAATTGTTGGGGAAGAGCTGAATATGGTGGTCAATTTTATGATGCAGTAAAAAATAATAATTTTGATGTCAATAGCAAAAATCCAAATGTAGGATGGATTCAAGATTATGCTGACAAACATCTTTCTTCTATTCAATTAAAACATGAGGATGATATGCTTGTTTGCCAAAAATGCAAAGTTACGTATCGTCCTAGTTAATGCGAAAAGTCAATATGCAAGAATTTTTATTAGAACCTACTCGTTACGAATTAAAAAGTGGGGCTGTTGAGAATGCTCCTTTATGCCCTTATGGAAATCAATATCAATGGGTAGGATTTGATAAAAAAAACAATGAATTTGTTCGTTTTACAAAATCAGTATTTAAAAAATTAATAAAATTAAAAGAACATGGCAACTAAAATAAATATAAAAAATATTCCAACAGGATATCAATCTATTATTTCAAACGGTAGGCATTCTATTGTGGGAGATGAACCTATTTCTAGTAAAGGTACAGATTTGGGTTTAAGTCCTCCTGAATTAGTATTGGCTGGTTTAGCAATGTGTAAAGTAGCAACAGTTAGATTTATTGCTAGAAGAAAAGGTTGGGATAATGATATTCGTGATGTAGATGCTTATTTGGAGCAAGAAGTAAAAAGAGAAAAAGGAGGAAAACTTTCTACTCATATAAAAATAGCTTTATCGATTGAAGGAGATATTACAGAAGAACAAAAAGCTGAATTATTTAAACAAGCAGATAAATGTTATATTCATAGAATGTTAGATGGTGATTGGAATATTGAAGAAGCTACTGAACTACAATAATTTTAATATAGATAAGAAGCATTTAAAATAAGATGTTTCTTATCTATCATATATTTTTCAACTCATGTTCTAACCAAATTTCAACATCTCCCATTTCTATTATATTTTTAGCCAATTCAATTTTTTTTAATTCTTTAATTTCTGTTTGAGCATTTATAATTATTTGTTGTTCATTAGAAGAATCTTTTTTACTATATTGATTTAAAAATTGAATGCTCCATTCTTCAAAAATATCTTTTTGATAATGATTTTTTAAAAAGTTTTTTAAATTTTTCATTTTAGATTCTATTAATTTAAAATAACCTAGTTTTAAATAAATAAATATTTCATAAATTAATATTAATGCAAAACAATCTTTTCTTAAAAAATTTACTTGATCATTTAAAATAGTATTGATGAAATCAATTCCCTCATTATATTTTTTATTAATAATAAAAGCAACAATTATTTTAACTGAAATATAATTTTTATAAGTAACATCTTTTGAGGTAATTATTTTTTTAGATACTATTTTAGCATATCTTAAACATTCTTTTACATCTTGAGCTTTAATAAAATAAGAAAGCTTTAAGCCTAAATAATTTTTTTCTAAAAATCGAAGTTCATCATATTCTTCAATTAATTCTTTCATTTCTTTTAAAACAATAGTTGCTTTGTCAAATTCTTTAAATTCTACTAATGCTGCCGCATAATTATTAATAGTATATGAATACTCTCTGATATTTAATTTTGAAATATGTTCATGTTTTTTGTATAAATGATATAATTTTCCTTGTTCTTCACAAGATTGTTTTCTTTGATTTATAACTTTAGTATAAATTATTTTTAATAATAAATTTCGTCTTTGAGTCCTATAATTATCATCATTATCAAAATCTATGGTATCTATTTTTTGTTGATAAAATTCTTGTTCTTCTTGGTTATTAAAAGCTCCTTTTAATCTATGTTGAGAAAATAACTGGTCACACAATAAGGTTTTAATATAAATATCACTTAATTGTTTCATGGCATTTTCTTTTCTCTGAATTATTTTTTTTATATGAACATCACTTTTTTTAAATTTTGATTTATTATTAAATATATGTTGTTGTAAAATTGAGGCTAAAAGAAGAATTTCATACATCTCATAATATTCGGCTTCTTTAATTACTTTTTTTAAAATATTATCTGCTTGTTCTACTAATTGTCTAGACATTAAATTTTTAGCTGCAAATATTTTTTGATATAATTTAAAAGATCTTGTTTTTTTTATTTCTTCCTCTGCAAAAAAAGAAAGTAAGTTTTCATATAATTCAGAATAAAACTTTCCTATTCGTTTAAATTCTTTTTGTTGAGTTAAAAATTTTTCTAATTTATTATAATCGTTATATTTAGTAAACCAATCAAATACACTAGCTAGTTTACTATCTTTTTGATAAGTGATTTTTTTTAATTTATAAAGTCTTTTTTCCGAAGAAGTCATAGAATTTATTAAAACAAACAAATCTTTTTTTAACATTGAAAGACGATTTATTATTAAATGAAGTGATTCAAAGGATTTAGTAGTAATTTTCAAAATTACTATAACTATATAAAAAAGTGACATTATATTAAAAAATATAAGCCACTTTTACTAATGAGACAATAAACTATTTACACTAACTGATTCTTAAATTTCGATTTTAAAAAGTCATCTAAAATAATTTTTGAAAAAAAAAAATAAAATGCCAAGCTATATCAAAAAAAATTTAGACGACTTTGTTACATTGGTATATGAATAATTAAATACTACTAGTATTTTTTAAGGTTATAGTGTGATAATTTCTTTAAATTGTTCACACATTAATATAGTACCATTGGTTCTCTTTTCGTTGCACAACTACAAGTAGGAATTTCTTAAAGTTTTGTTAAGTAATTAGTCAAAAGAAATCTGGTATGATTTACCAGATTCTTGTAGAGTTTGAATGATTGCTTCTTTAAGGGCTTCCATATATGAATAATGTTTGGGTTCAAGCCAAAAACGTTTCATCATTTTCCATAATATTCCGATTAGATTGAACTCTGGAGAAGATACAGAGATGAATTGTAAAAACATTCCTTTTCTCCTTCATTTTTTCTTGAACTATTTTGGATTTATGTATTGATGCATTATCAAGAATAATAATTGTTTTCCTTTCTATTCTTTTGGATAACACATTTTGAATTTGCCGTTCCGTCGAAATAAAAAAGATCGATTTATTTTTTTAAAGCCTGATTCATTTTGTTACAAATCAGGTTCAAT